>VGZN01000264.1 GCA_016872635.1 Planctomycetota bacterium
CTCCCAGAAGAGCCGCGATGACTACGTCCCGCCCCGTCTTCAGACCACCGTCGGTTTGGAGGGTTACACGCGAGCGGAGGTTATTCAACACCAAGGTCTGATGGGTTTCCGCGATTCCCAGTTCCCAAGGCAAGCCAGCATGTTTGATACTGGTCAATGGGCTCGCTCCCGTACCACCGGTGTCTCCGCTGATCAAGATGTGATCCGCGTGAGCTTTAGCAACGCCAGACGCTACGACGCCAACACCTACTTCACTCACCAGTTTCACGCTGACCCGTGCGCTGGGGTTGCTGTTCTTCAAATCATGGATCAGTTGCGCGAGGTCTTCAATGGAGTAAATATCGTGGTGAGGAGGAGGGCTGATGAGCCCAACACCTGGGGTGCTGTAGCGGATACGCGCGATGTACTTGTCTACTTTGCGCCCTGGCAGTTCACCACCTTCACCTGGTTTTGCGCCCTGAGAAATCTTGATTTGGATTTCATCCGCGTTGGCTAAGTATTCGATCGTGACACCGAATCGGCCCGAAGCGACTTGTTTGATCGCCGAGCGTTTGCTGTCTCCATTGGGGAGGGGTTGGAATCGAACTGGGTCTTCACCACCTTCGCCAGTATTGCTCTTTCCTCCCAAACGATTCATCGCGATCGCGAGAGTCTCGTGCGCTTCAGAACTAATCGAGCCGAGACTCATTGCTCCGGTACAAAATCGCTTCACGATTTCTTTTGCAGGCTGTACCTTGTCGATTGAGATAGGTTCACGAACCGACTGGAACTCGAGTAACCCTCGAAGTGCATATCGCATCTTCGCGTCGCGATTGATATGGTCAGCAAAGCGACGGTAGGCATTCTTGTCGCCATTTCGCGCGGCGACTTGAATGTCAGCGATCGCAGCTGGATCCCAACCGTGCCGCTCTCCCTCTGCTCGCCAATGGAAGTCACCCACGTTGGGTAGCATCGACCAAGCATCCGCGCGATTGGCGGGGAATCCGAGCCCGTGTCTGCGAAGAGTTTCCTCAGCGAGAATGTCGAACCCGCAACCTTGGATACGGCTATTGGTACCCTTGAAGCAACGCTCGATGACTTCGGTCTGAAGTCCGAGGGCTTCGAAAATTTGAGCTCCTTTGTAACTAGCTAATGTGCTGATGCCCATCTTCGCCATGACTTTAAGCATCCCCTTGGCCACCGCTTTGCGGTAAAGCGAGACGATCTTCTCGTCATCTTTTTCTTCGAGCATCCCATCGCGGGACGCTTGCCAAAGGGATTCAAAAGCAAGGTAAGGATTGATCGCATCAGCGCCGTAGCCGACGAGCAGGCAGTGGTGGTGTACTTCGCGTGCTTCGCCGGTTTCGACTACGATACCGATCGCTGTCCGCTTCGCGACCTTGACCAAATGCTGGTGCACTGCACCGCAAGCGAGCAAGCTGCTGATGGCAATGCGTTCATTTGAGATCTTGCGATCGCTCAGGACGATCATGGTGAAGTCATCGTCGATTGCCTGTTCAGCTTCTTTGCAAATGCGGTCCAGAGTTGCTTCGAGACCTGGCTTGCCCATGGCGCGGTCGAATGTAATATCGATCGTTTGTGTCTTCCAGCCACGCGATGACATGTGCTTGATCGCTTCGAGTTCCTCGTTGGTGAGGATCGGATGTTGGATCAGCAATCGATGGCAGTGGTCTGGGGTGACTGCCAATAAATTCTTTTCCGGTCCGACATAGCATTCGAGCGACATAATGACGTCTTCACGAATGGAATCGATCGCTGGGTTAGTGACCTGCGCGAAGAGTTGCTTGAAGTAGTCGTAGACCAGACGTGGTTGATCGCTCAAGCAGGCGATGGCCGAGTCGTTCCCCATCGAGCCGATCGGATCGACTTGTGCTTGGATCATTGGAACCAGCATGAAATGCATGGTTTCGATCGTGTAGCCGAAAGCTTGCATACGAGGCAGCAAGGTCGTTGGATTAAACCCGTGCCACTCGGGAGCCTTTGGAAGTTCATCCAAAGTGATTCGGCCTGCTTGAAGCCAGTCACGATAAGGCCGCTTGGCCGCGAATTGATTCTTGAGTTCTTCATCCGGAATCAGACGTCCTTCGTCGAAATCGATCAAGAACATTCGGCCTGGTTGCAGGCGTCCTTTTTCCTTAACGATGGCTGGATCGACGGGGAGCACGCCGACTTCGCTGGCCATGATGACGCGATCATCCGTGGTCAAGTAATACCGACTGGGGCGAAGTCCATTTCGGTCGAGGGTCGCACCGATGTAATGACCATCGGTGAAGACGATAGACGCAGGGCCGTCCCATGGCTCCATCATGCAGCTAAAGTACTCGTAGAAAGCCCGTTTTTCCTGTGACATCGTGTCGTGTTTTTGCCAAGCCTCAGGGACCATCATCATGATGGCTTCTTGCAGCGTACGGCCTGTCATCAGCAGGAACTCGAGAACGTTGTCAAACGTACCCGAGTCGGAGCACATCGGTTCCACGACAGGGAACAACTTCTTCAACTCTGGCCCAAAGAGTTCGATTTCAGCCATTCCCTCGCGGGCATGCATCCAGTTGATGTTCCCTCGCAGGGTATTAATCTCGCCATTGTGGCTCATGAACCGCAATGGCTGAGCCCGATCCCAGCTAGGGAATGTGTTGGTCGAGAATCGCGAGTGAACCATGGCGAGGTGAGTCTCGAAATCGGGATCGGACAAGTCCGAATAGTACGGAACCACCTGGGCGGGAGTTAACATCCCTTTGTAGATCAGCGTCTTTGTCGAAAGGGAACAGACATAGAATAGAGAGGCTTGTTCCAGATGACTGTCCGTGCGGAGTTTGTGGCTCGCTTGTTTGCGAATCATGTAGAGTTTGCGCTCGAATGCGTCCGTGGTTAGACCATCGGCAGCTTTGATGAAGACCTGCTCGATCCATGGTTCTGCCGATCGTGCAGTCGGTCCGATGTCGGCCAGGTCGCTATTCTGAGGCACATCGCGCCAACCGAGTAGCGTTTGGCCTTCGGCGGCGATCAAACGATTGAACTCGCGTCGGCAGAAATCCCGTTCGGCAGGATCCTTTGGAAAAAAGATATTGCCAACCGAATAGAGACCCGCAGCTGGTAGTTCGATTTCCAACTCTTCTTTGGCGACGCGACGTAGGAATTTGTCAGGCATTCCGACCAAAATGCCCGCGCCGTCACCGGTGTTCTGCTCACAACCGCATGCGCCGCGGTGGTCCATGTTCTTTAAGATTGTGTCGGCATCCATAACGATCTGATGACTAGGCTTGCCCTTCACATGGGCGACGAAACCAACGCCGCAGGAATCCTTCTCCAAATCGGGATCGTAAAGACCTTGCTTTTCTGGGTAGCCAAAAGGTTTGTTCATGGATCGTTCTCTTTATCGGGACGCGAGCATTGGGCGAGCGGACGCGTGCAAGTTTGTTTCGGTTAGTTAGTTTGGTAAAAACTTGTTGGAGTGCATTATTCCGGTGCGGATTCACGAGGAAGGCAAACAATCCATCGCGAGTAGCCGTGGGTGGATCATCGAGGCGATTGCGGCGTTAGCTAACCAGCGTCCGATTGTCGATGTCCGAGGTGGGGATCCCAACGCTGTTGTTCAACGCCTGAGATTCGAGCAACAATTCACCGTGAGAATCAGGAGTTTTCGTAGAGTCGCCTTCCCAGACTTTTTGCTTCATGATCAATTCCATGAAGCTTCTCGCCGCTCGAGTCATCGATACATCCCTGCGTTGGATGACACCCAAAGGTCGAGTCAATTCCAAGCCATCGCATTCGAGCATCTTGAGGGAACCCGCAGCGAGCTCATTTTGAACCGTCAGCTTGGGAATGATCGCGACACCACTATTTACGATTGCGGCATGCTTTACGGAGTCGATGTTGTCGAGTTCGACAACAATCCGCATGGTGATACCGAGATTGCGGAGTTGCTTGTCAATTTCCTGACGGATCCGAAGGTTGCTCGCAAACGCCACAAGCCCCACTTGTGAAAGATCATCCGGTTTGATTGTGTGTTGAAGCGATGATAAACGATGGCGGGGAGATGCCACCAAAATCATAGGTTCGTCGCGCCACTTCGTTGATTGGACTGAAAGGGTGGTTTCTGGGTAGCTAACCATACCAAAGTCGACGGTCCCCTGCTCCACCATGCGATAGACTTCATGAGGATGTGCCAATTGGTACGTCAACGTCGCTGACGGACAGTTTTTCAAAAACTGCTCCTGAAGGGTCGGCAAATAGGATAGTCCCATGGAGTAGATCGATGCGACGACGACATGCCCTGTGACTGTAGAGGAGGATGCGCTCCCTAATCGGACCTCGTCCACCAACGCGTCGAATTGTCGAAGCACACCGGCGAGACCGTCGAAGAATTTCTGACCTTCGGCGGTGAGGATGAACGGTCGCTTGGTCCTATCGATCAGCTTCACCCCGAGAAACTCTTCCAAATGCTGGACGCTTTGGCTAGCGGCGCTTTGGGTCATTCCATGCTCTACCGCTGCATGAGAGAAACTCCGTTTCCGCACAACATCATAGAAAACCTTGAGCGAGCGGATGTGGACCGCCTGACTCACGTCCTTTTTATTAGATTCGCTAATTTGTCGACTCCTGTATTAATGATTGCGATTCGAAGCTTACTGCGAGTGGGAGGTTTCGTCAAGCGCTTCCTTGGTTTTGCAGGAGGTTTCAGGATTGGCAGATACGGTTCCGAGGATGGGCGGCTAGGCAATAACGGGCCAAAACACTCCCTGAAGTTGGCTGTAAGGGGGATATACGGCACGGATTCTATTTGTCGGGGTAATTAAGGTCCGTGTGGGAAAATATTTTCTACTTTTAGGAAGGTGGTTGGGGCGGGTTCTTGGGGGGCACCAGTGATTGATCGAGGATTGGTCGTAAAGGAGGTTGTCTTTGCATTTGCGGATGCAATACCCCTTCAATTCAAGCTGAAACTTTCTAGAATGCTTTCGTCAAAGATGTCGTCCCTGACGGAGAGTTAGGGGGACTGGCGTTATGCGTCCGTGGCGCAATTGGATAGCGCATCGGTCTTCGGAACCGAGGGTTGAAGGTTCGAATCCTTCCGGGCGTACTCGTCTCATCCTGCGAACTTCAGGCTACCCGCCAGTTCGCAGAGTGAGAGCTTTTATTTCGCGACGCTTCGTTCGCTCAAATCCCCAATGTTTTGGGCGTTTTTGAATTTCAGGTCTGGACTGGCCGCGCTCTCACTTTTCTTACCGCGAGCGGATTTTCCGAATGTTGCTTCCGTCTGAACGGTATTTTCTCCCGCGAACTATCGCGCTCTCTGGTTGATAAGTGGTTGCTTGTTAGAACGCCGTTTGCTTCCGATCCACCGAACCTGACCCCAAACTACCCGACCGCTGGGTTAACAGCCTGAGAGTTTTTCTTCAGTTCCCGCCACATCTGCCTCTGCTTGTTCCAGTCAAGCGTCTTGGCGATAGGGCGGATGTCGGCTTCTTTGATCGAATCGCGGCCTTGAGTGATTCTGCGCAGAAAGAGGATCTCTTCCTGAATGTCGGGGGCGAGGTTGTCTAGCCACATGATTTGCGTCATTCGCGTCGTTGAAATCTGGCCAAAGTGGGCGAGCTCGGATTGGTTGATGATGGTTCCGGATTGAACCAATCGATAGCAGTGGTGAGCCAGGGCAAGCAGTCGGCTGATTCGGGGGACGCGGCCAGTGGGTGTAACTGGCATGGTACCGCTTTGAATCTGCTTGGTTCCACTGCGTTTGGTAGCAACGTGAAATTGACGGTTGATGGTTAATCGTTCGGTCACTGTGCGTGCTCCAGTTGAGTCTCGGTCAATGCATTCAAGCCGGTCGGGTGAAACGTGATTGCTACGTTGCCGCCTGGTCCGTCGAAGCTGACTCTCTCGATCAGAAGACGGACTAGTCGCACTTGTTCCTTCGGAGGAAGCGTCTGCCATAGCTCGTCGAAGCCAGCCAGGACATCGGTGATTTGTTGGTCATCAATCCTCCGGGTCTCGAACGCCGCCAGCTCCGATGTGATTTGCTTAGAGCGACGGTCGGCGGTTTCGAGCCGTGACTGGATTTCGCTTAACCCCGACAAGTTGCTGGCGATGTTTGGATTGGCAACGATCGCTTGAAGCTTGGAATGATCATCTCGCATCTGCCTCGCAAGCGACTTTTGTTCGTCTTTCAACCGTTTACTCTCAACCTGAGTTCGTTGCTGAACATCGATGGTCGTCTGCCTCAATAACGCCGGGTCCGTTCCGATTGTTCGAATCTGCTCGATCACAAACCGCTCGATCTCGCCAGCTGGCACCGACGGCGCAGGGCACTCCGACCAGCCCCGTTGCATGGCTGTACCGCAGACGTAGTAGCGATATCGTTTGTTGCCTTTGCAACTAAACGAATGCGTCATGACACAGCCACACGATTGGCAATAAAGCAAGCCTTTCAGCAAGGCACTGTGCTTGTTCCGAACCATCGTTCCGCCCGACTGGCCATTTCGTTTTAGATTGGTCTGAACGCGGTCAAATACCTCGACGGGCACGATGGCGGCATGTTCGCCGACATGGGTTTCGTCCTTGTACTTGATGTTGCCGATGTAGGTGACGTTGGTCAGCAGTTTGTAGAGTGCGTTGCGAGTGAAGGTTCGGCCACCACGTCGATCTCCTTTTTTCGTCACCCAGCGTTTTGTTGTCCAGCCACGCCGATTGAGTTCGCGAACAGTTGGTAGCAGCGATTGGTGCTCCAGATACAGTTCGAAGATTTGACGAACTGAGGCAGCCTCGATTTCGTCGATAACCAGCTTGGTGTTTTCAACGGTGTAGCCCAGCAGCGGCATCCCGCCAGACCACTTTCCACGGCGACGCGATGCGGCCACTTTGTCACGCACGCGTTCGCTGATCATTTCGCGTTCGAACTGGGCGAACGAAAGAAGTACGTTCAACACCAGTCGGCCCATCGAGGTCGCTGTATTGAACTGCTGCGTCACGCTGACGAATGATATGTTCTGCGAGTCAAAGATCTCGATGATGCGTGCAAAGTCCATGAGCGAACGGCTGAGCCGATCGACTTTGTAGACTATCACACAATCGATCTTGCCAGCCTTGATGTCGGCAAGCAATCGCTTGAGGGCCGGGCGTTCCATGTTGCCGCCGGTGAAGCCACCGTCATCGTAGGACTCAGTAACCGCTTCCCAGCCTTCGTGCCTTTGCGACACGATGAACGCTTCCGCTGATTCACGTTGGGCGTCGAGCGAATTGAACTCCTGTTCAAGGCCTTCTTCGGTGCTTTTGCGAGTGTAAATGGCACAACGAATGGACTTGGTCGTTTCGGATGAAGTACGTGATTTCATCAGTTATCCTCCTTGTCGCTGA
>VGZN01000265.1 GCA_016872635.1 Planctomycetota bacterium
CAAAAGAAGCTCTTGGAACTCCTCGAGTTTGCGCTGCGGGGAACGCGGATTTCCGAGGTACCTCGGAACTGGGAGGCGATCGCGGATTCCATGTACATGTCTTCCGATATGGATCTTCGACGTGCCGCCGAGCAAATCGGAGCGCAGCTCATGGATCGTTCCCTTTTCGATCGAATGCGATTGCAATTGCGCACTTCCGAATCGCTCCCGCTGAAACTTCATGCGATGTCGTTGCTGGCATTTGACAACCAATCGGACAATGTGCAAATTCTCCTCGCTCAACTAGATCAACCCGAATTGGCGATCAAGGCCTTACCGCTCTTGAGGCAGTACGATGCGGAACTGATCGGCAAATCGGTTCTTCGAAGGCTGGACAATTGGAACGGAGAGCTTTCCGCAGCGGCAATGGAATTGCTATCAAGCCGTGCGGTTTGGGCGAGCGAATGGCTCGATGCGATTGAACGTGAGCAGTTGGACAAAGAACGATTGACGGCATTTTATGCCCGCCAGATTTCCCAACTGGGAGACGATAAGCTCACGGAGTCATTGGCAAAGGTTTGGGGTCAAGTCCGGCCGACCTCCGAGCAATTGCGAGAGGAAATCCGCAAAACCGCCCAAGCGTACAAAGCGGCGCCGCTCTGGGCGTTTGATGGAAATGCAGGTCGTGCGCATTTTCAAAAGTTGTGCGCGTCGTGCCATTCTTTAGACAAGGGGGCTGTCGAGTTCGCTCCAAAGCTTCAAGGAACCGGGGCGAAGGGGGCTGACTATGCGATGGAAAACGTGATCGATCCCAATGCCGTCATCGGAAGAGATTACCAAGCCCGGGTGATTCGAACGAATGATGGTCAAGTCATCACGGGATTAGTAGTGCGTGAGACCGACGCATCGATCGAGATTCGGACAACCACCGATACATTGCTGATCGATAAAGACTCGATCGAGGAAATACGGGTTTCCGAAAACTCCTTTATGCCCGTGGGATTATTGGAGACGCTCGATGAACGGCAGCGGATCGAGCTATTTAAGTATGTTCTTTCCCTCTAAGTCGGCCAATTTGTACAGAATCCCGCTTGGGGTGTTGCATCGCGGAGCGTTTTTTTTAACGCTCCGAAGTTGCCTAAACTCCATAAAATCCCAGGAGAAATCAAGCGTTAAAGCCGACCACGCCCATTTAGAGCCCGCCTCCTGCGCA
This sequence comes from Planctomycetota bacterium, assembly GCA_016872635.1. GTDB lineage: Bacteria > Planctomycetota > Planctomycetia > Pirellulales > Pirellulaceae > JBKCUI01. The sequence continues at coordinate 1,193 of VGZN01000265.1, forward strand.
TCTTGTTAAGACTGTTTTTTCTACTTGGCTTGAATCCGTATTGACCCGTCTTTCGTGAACTAGCTATCCTCCGACCCGACCAAGGCAAGTTCGGCAAACTCGGCTGGCCTGGTTGGAGTCGCAGGATACACCGATCGAGCCCGTTTGGGCGATGCGTCAGGCACGATGCTGATGCGGCTGGCTCGCACGGTTATGAACATTCAACAAGGATGGTTGAGTTCCATGTCCAATACAAAAACAGTCTTTACGACCGGCGAGGCTGCCAAGATCTGCAAGGTCAGCCAACAAACGATCATTCGTTGCTTTGACAATGGTTCGCTGAAAGGATTCCGCGTACCTGGAAGCCGTTTTCGACGGATTCCCCGAGATCAGCTTTTTGTCTTCATGAAAGACAACGGCATTCCGACGGATGCACTTGAAAGCGGCAAGAAAAAGCTTTTGATCGTCGATGACGATCAGGATCTCGTAGACTTGATGCGGGATACGTTCGAACGCGATGGCCGCTTCGATATCCGTACCGCTAACAATGGATTCGATGCAGGTATGCAAGTCAAAGAGTTTCGGCCAGACCTGGTCGTTCTCGATGTGATGCTTCCTGACATTAACGGTCGAGAAGTCTGCCAACGTGTTCGCTCGGATCGAACGATGGATTCGGTCAAGATCCTGTGCATTTCGGGTATGGTCGATGCAGACAAGATCGCGGACCTGCGTATGGCCGGTGCGAACGACTTTATGCAAAAGCCATTCACCACCGATCGGCTTCTCGAGCGTGTGTGTGACCAACTCGAAATCGATCGCCCCGTGTCGGTGATGTAGTATCCCGACCCTTCGAGCTCAAAAAAGCCGTCGGCACTACCGGCGGCTTTTTGCATTCCTGGGTTTAAGGTTGACTGTAGATGGACAGCCGCTCGTCTATGTCTTGGGAGCCGAAATGAGCAAGGGATCAGCTAGGTAGCTAGGGCTGCGTAAGTGATTCAGGCCGCGTAACCCCCTCTTTCGAGTCCAATCGCTGAGGTCCTGTCCCTGGTGCGGAGCGGTTCGTCCAAAAACTTTATCGGAGTGGTTTAGGATGGCATGCTTGAGGGCCGCAGGGGAACGCTGAAATGTGTACACTTCCTGATCTTGGCAAGGGAATCGTTGGTGGCTCTCAAGCGAGAGTCGGTTCTCTGAGCTTGATTACTGTGCGTGCAATTTCTCAACGGAAGTGAGTGTTCTATGAATATTACAAAACGATGCGCTGCCGAGGCGATCGGTACGTTTTGGCTCGTATTTGGAGGTTGCGGCAGCGCGGTTTTAGCGGCTGCGTTTTACACCCAAGCCAATCAAATTCCAATCAATCTTGGTATTGGCTTGCTTGGAGTTTCGTTCGCGTTCGGTTTGACGGTAATGACGATGGCCTATGCGATCGGCCATATCTCGGGTTGCCATTTGAACCCTGCGGTTACCATCGGGTTGTGTGTCGCCAAGCGATTCCCGTCGAAGGATGTGGTGGCTTACATCATCGCTCAAGTCGTTGGGGCCCTGTTGGGATCATTGACTCTGTACTTTATCCTGTAAGGAAAGGATGGATTCGAGGGGATCGGGGACTTCGCGAGCAACGGGTTCGACGCCCATTCGCCTGGCAAGTATTCGCTTGCCTCTGCTTTGGTGGCTGAAGTGGTTCTGACCTTCTTCTTCTTGATGATCATTTTGGGTGCGACCGATAAACGAGCGCCGGCTGGTTTTGCACCGATAGCAATTGGTTTGGGGTTAACCCTCATCCACCTGATCGGTATCCCTGTAACCAACCTCTCCGTCAATCCAGCTCGAAGCACTGGACCAGCTGTTGTTGTTGCGATTTTCTCCGGTGAAATGTGGGCAGTAATGCAGCTTTGGCTATTCTGGGGCGCTCCGATTCTCGGCGCGTTCCTCGCTGGTGTTGCATATCCACAAATAGCTGATGAGTGAGCAAGGCGATGAGGCCTTTTTCTCATAAGGCCTGTTACGCTCGATGGGACCACAAAAACCCCGAGTCCATCCAATGGATATCGGGGTTATTTCGTAGGTAGTCGTAGTATGAGAAAGATAACAACGTTGCAGATGGTGTACGTGTTTGGCCTCCATCCGCAGTGCGTTGTGGAAAACGTATAGAGCCCCCTGTAGAGCAGTTGTCCCCAACTGCTCCCGCGTGGAGCCAAACGAACGAAGCTCCAGTTCCTCATGAGAATCGCTCTCATTGCTCTCGTCGCTCGAACCCGGGCCCCAATCACTGCCGTGATCTTCCACAATCACGATCCATCACTCAGGCTTTGCCTCCTCGCCCTTTTGCGGCCCGTTCGTCATACGAGCGCCCAAAGTCACCAAATCATTAAACCGGTCGATCGGTTCGTCCGCGACCCAAGCCATCCCGCGGAGCACGATCGTGCGGAAAATAGGGTCATCAAAGGTCCAAGAGTAATGCCCAGGGATACTGACAAAGACTCGGCCGTTTCCGGGTTGGTAGGTCCAAAGCTGCGGCTGAGGCGCCCCGTCCTCGTCACTCGTGGCTAAGAGACGGATCCCCTTGGGATCTCCGGTGAGTAGCCAGTAACTTTCATCGAGAAGGTCGAGTTCACGGATATTCCTCATGATGGGGTGTTCCGTATCTCGTACCAGGAGTTTGAGCGGACCATGCCGGAATTTGATCTTACCACCCCACGAGGCGAGTCCTATCCTCTTCGAGAAATCAGAGACTTGGTCATCCCCGTTCACCGCCCAATGCAAGTAGATGGCACCGCCGCCACGTTGGAAGTACGCATCCATGGCCTCGGCGCGGCTTCCACCCCAGCTTCCTTTCTGGAAAAAAACGAGTGCATCAGCACTGTGCAACTGTTCTGGACTTGGAAACTCCCAAGCCACTTCGATTTCGGTCGAGTCAGCGGCAGACAATAGTTGCCCCCATTGGGCGAGCCAAGCTGGATAATCATGTTCGGCCAGCCCATGGTCTTTGGGACCCGCGACCAACACAATCTTGATGGGGCGTGGTGGTTCGATGGCTTTAACGGACCCTCGGAGTACATCAGCAACTTCGGCTACTGTACGCATCTTTGGTGCTGCGATGGGGCCTTCGATTGGCATGCGTGGTGCCGGCTTCATTAAATAAGTCATCAAGTCTCGGATTTGATCGCTGTTTAGCTTTTCGAGCAAGCCCGTCGGCATGATTGAAAGCTTGGATGCCACCATTTCTACGACCGTGTTTTTCGCGCATTCAGTCAGCTTACCGGTCGCATCACCGACGAGATAATTTTCGCCTCGGTCACGCACCACTCCCGTCAGTACGGTTCCATCATCCAGTCGAATTTGGTGACCGATGAACTCCGGATTGATGGCGTAACTTGGTTGTTCGATGTCTCGCAAGTTGGATTCATAGTCGCGGAAAAGCAGGTTTGATAGATCCGGCCCGATCAAGGGTATTGCGCCAGAACCGGGGGAAGCATGGCATTTGGAGCAACCAACATCAGCGCTGTGAAACAGTTTGTGCCCTCGGCCCCAATTGCCACCCTCCAATTGCGCGATCGCTGTTTCGTTCTCGTTCGACGCGTGCGCTGCCTCTTTCTCTTCCACCCACGGCAATCGAAAGCGATTAAGCGGGATGGCGCGAGGTGTCGACGACTCCGCGGTGAACATGCTTATGGCTGTACCGATCGCACCTGCATTTTTTTCGATCTGAATCTTTATGGTTGCGAGCTTCGATGCATCGGAATCCCTGCATAAGACTTGAAATAAATGATTGTCGATCGCTTTCTTCGAGGGATCGATGTCCAGCAAGACTGCGCCCGGGTGCCGACCTAAAGCAACTTCTTGAGTCGCACCCTGTGGGTCGAGCACTTCCAGCGTAAGGGTTACTAACTCCTGCGGCCATTCGTAATCGATCTTGGCCCCAGGTTGAACTTTGGGACGGAGTACATCGCGAAGGTCCAGCAGGGACTCCAATTCGAGTGTCCCTGCATGCTGGATCGATTGCCAGAATCGATCGTGTCCAGCGCTGCCTTGAGTCATTTCCCTAGCGATATCGAGATTGATGTGAGGGAGCCATCCTTTCCAGGTTGGTTCTTTGGAATCGGCGGGACTCCATTGAGCGAGAGCTCCGTGATTACTGAAATCAACCTCCATCTCGGGACGTTGTACGATTCGGTTCGGTTCCGCTGGTGTATCCTCGGACCAGGTGCTCGGCATGGAGACAGCATAATGACCAACCGATCGCTGCTTGGGAACTTGCACAATGAGAGTTCGCAAATCGTTGCTGACCCCTACACCTGTGACGGGCACGGACCTACGTGGTGCGAGCAATTGAGCTTGGACTACAGCGTAGGGCGGGATGAGATTTTCATAACGGTCTCCTGCTCGCACGTAGGTGCCGAACTCCACGCGTAGATTTTTAGTGACATCGTTCCAGCGAGTCGGATCCAACGGATTGTCAAATGCGATTCTGAGTTCCGTGGGGGAATTTGCCCACGCTATGATCGGTCGGGGAACAGGCGTTTGGACTGCTCGAATTTTGAATAGACTGCCGATGCCTGCTGGCCCTGTCCCCCAGTCCGGAGGACCGCTATGACATGCGACGATCAAGTCGCCCTGGGGGGTGATGCACGAGTCCACGGTCAGCATCTGCAGACAAGCGATCAATTGCGACTGAGCCACGTAGCCGTGCGCGGTGGGTACTAATTGCGTTCGCCAAAGTTTACCTCGCGACTCTCCGCACACGATCGCATTATCTCCCCATAGTTCCGGACCGAACCTTCCGGGATCGGCGGTTGGCTTATTGAACACCAATCCGCATGTCGATTGATGCTGAGGCCCATAATCAAATACGGATGGCTCATCGATTACGGTTGGATTGAAGCTGGGATGCCGCGGCGGGAATCCATAGTGCTTGCCCTGTTCAATGTGCAGCAGCTCATCGAATGGGTTTCCGTTGGGAAGCCAAGTCGCACCTTCTTGATCGGTGCAGAATAGATCGCCATTTCGGGTGAAGGCGATACCGATGGGGAAACGAACCCCGGTGCAAACCGTTTCACGCACAGAAAAATCAGGAGAGACCCGCTGGATCGTTCCGCGGTCACTTTTCAGGTCGTAATGAGCCTGGCCGGAGTTATCCACGAGGTAAGCATTGGCGTAATTGGTGGTTCCCAAGCCGAAGTAGAGCCAGCCGTCGGGGCCGATGGCCAGTCCTACTGCATCGACATTTTGGACAATCTCCTCCCAGCCGTTGGCCACGATGATTTCTTCATCTGAGGTATCGTCTCCGTTCTTGTCGACAAACAGCGAGACTTTGCCTTTGCTGGCGACGAACACGCCTCGGCCGCGTGGGTCATTCACCGAGGTTAATTGCATGCCTATCGGCCCGCGTAATGCACCTTGGTTCTTATAAAACAGGGTCGCGGTATCTTCGAGATTGTCTCCATCAGTATCGCGTACGATATGAATATCTCCGTTGTAGCCGAGTGTGATCAAGGCACCATCATCTCGGATGAGGACATTGTTCACATTGGTAATCTCGATAGGGATTCGCCTTACTTCAAATCCAGGTTGCAGCATTTGTACTACAGGAGGATTCTCATGCTTGATCAGTGGTTCCATCGTCACTGCCGGCGTTAATTGGGAAGCGATCGCTTCAGCGAGCTTGGTATGTTTCTTTTGAAGTGTATCGTGGATGGCTTTCGATTGTTCCTGAGAAAGCAGCGAGTCGAATACGAGGAACTCAGCGATATCGCAAGCGGCGTGGCCTCGCACTTGCTGTGCTCCGGGATCATTGGTGTAAAAACGAGCGCCGAGGGTCCACTCTTCTGTCGAGATACTCTCTGAAGTCCATTCGCGTCTCCCTCGTTCTTCACCATCGATCGAAAACACGATTTGATCCGTGTTGTCGTCGATACGTATTTCCACGGTATGAAGTGTTGCAAATGGGAATGATTTATTGGAAAGGTTGCGAGCTCCGGAGAAGCCTCGTCCCTCCACATTGAACATATCCCATCGGAGCGTCGGCCCTGGACCTAAATCGAAATTGATTCCCGAGGTGTAATCACGTTCATTGGGTGCATTCGTAGCGAACAATCCCCTGAAGTCACCTGGGTTCGCATGCGGAGCTACGACGATCCAAATGGAACCTTTGGTC
>VGZN01000266.1 GCA_016872635.1 Planctomycetota bacterium
GTGGGACCTACTGTCGCGAACGAAAGCACGAACGCCCTGCTACAATTAAGAGACGATGGGGCGTGCGTCGTCGTGTTGCCAACACGGCTCGCAACGTTACGGTCGGCCGACCAAATCGTCGTGCTGCATAATCACCGTATCGAGTTTGTTGGTACCCATTCCCAATTGCTCGAGGTAAGTGAATTGTACAGGCACTTGATTTACATTCGATTTGCGCCATTCGCGAATTGAAGCGAAAGTGACCCATCGGTTGGGAATGTGTGGAAATCTGCCCGAATCGAGAAGCAATCAATCGTTCACTGCTATCGTCATGATCTTGCACACCTGCGGGTGCGCCGTTTTTAATCCACTAGCTCTCTTTTACCTTTCGAGGATGGATGACCGTCGATGATGCGACTTCGTAATACAAAGATTCGAATTGCTCTTTTTGTCCGAACTGTCGGAGAGTTCGGACAGAGTTGGTGTTTCAGCCAGGGGTTGTTGATCGATGGCCGGAGAAGCTGTTGTGCCGGAGCGATGGGTTTGGCGATTGGATTCGTCAGCGTTGCTGGAATTGTCAGCGATCACGGTTGCTTCGCAACTGCGCAAGCGCAATCGACAAAGCCGGTATTTGATGCGATTGCTGAGGATCGAAAAGTTCCCCTACCCGGAACGGAACCGCTGGTGCATTCGGGCGACATCGCTTCGGATTTGGTGGATGGAGTGGATCGGTTTTTGCTCAAGCAAATCGACGCATCCATCGAAAAGCGGATGGCGCTTTGGCCTAAACCCGATCTGAAGGTGAACGCCGGGACGGCGGCTACTGATGGTGATGCGTATGCAGTTACTACAGAGCCGTTGAGGCAAGAGTACGCGCGACGGATCGGGTTGGTTGATACGCGAGTAAACCCAGTGTCATGGTCGGTCCGTTCTCGTTGGCAAGAGGCTCGTGGCCAGGTTGGTTCAACTGAGGTGGGTGGGTTTGAGGGGATTCGAATAGTCGAGATCCAGTGGAAGGTTCAAGATGGTTTCGATGCGAGCGGTCTCATGCTCATTCCGAAAGATCCAATGTTCGGTGCTGTAGTAGTGCCCGATGCTGCTGAAACACCAGAGCAATTGAGTGGTATTGTCGAGACGAAGAATCCAACCGCTCTCTATCTAGCACGATGCGGTGGTATGGTCGTCGTGCCAAACGTCGTACGCCGAAATCGCGAGGCGAGATTGGGACGAGCGGTGATGACGGATCAAGAATACCTCTATCGGTCGGCATTCGTATTAGGTCGACACCTGCTCGGGGTGCATGTCCAACAGAATCGATCCGCGTTGGATCTCTTAGAACAAGCCCTCGGGGATAAGCCGTTGTTGGTTGCGGGTTGGGGTGAAGGTGGTTGGGTGGCGCTGGCGACTGGGGTTGTCGACACTCGCGTTGACGTCACCGTCACTTGTGGTCATTTTGGGCCTAAAGAAAAACTTTGGAGTGAGCCTATCCATCGGAATGTTCATGGGTTGCTTTCTCGTTTCGGCGATGCACAGCTAGCGGCTCTCGTCGCTCCGAGGACCCTGGTGATCGATGGACTTGCTGGTCCGGACGTCGAAATTGGTGGAGACGGAGGAGCACCCGGGAAACTCAATGGCCCCGCTCGGTATTCTTCGGAACAGGAGGTAGAAAAGGCCCAACGGTTATTAAAGCCCTGGAAGCTAGAAGCTGCTATCGTGCTCCCTAGTGCGTATGAATCTCCCGAACGACGTTCGCAAATTGTTTGGGAGCAAGCTCTCGATCGATTGGGTACAGTCGCTACTCGGGGGCGTCCCCTTTTCGATAGTTCCATGCTGGCTACCCCGACCGAAGCATTTGCTTTGCTCCCTTCCGAAGAACATCGACGAGCGGAGATTTTAGAATCCATCGATCGCATGCAGCAGCGAACGCTCGACTTAGCTCACTTGGAGCGAGAGGCCCATTGGAAGCCCTTGGACACAACGACAATGGAGAGATTCCAAGAAACCGTCGAACCCTTCCGAGATGAATTTCGAGAAGAGGTCATCGGGAATTGGGATCTTCCGAAGAAGCCATTCAATGCCAGGACTCGGCTAGTCTACGATCGCGAAAAATACTGCGGCTACGAAGTCGTCCTCGATGTCTTCGATGATGTTATCGCATACGGCGTACTGCTGGTGCCAAAGTCGGACACGCCGATCCTAGGGAGACCATGCGTCGTGTTTCAACATGGTTTGGAAGGTCGGCCGACAGATACGATCGTGCACGATCACCCTGCATACCATGACGTTTCATCACGATTGGCGGAGGAAGGTTATGTTGTTTTCGCGCCGCAAAATCTATACTTGTTCACCGACCGCTTTCGTACATTGCAGCGAAAGAGCAATTTACTCGGGAAAACACTCTTTTCCACGATCATCGCGCAGCACCAGCAAATCGTTGATTTCCTCGCGAAACGCCCAGAGATCGACCCAGATCGCATCGCATTTTATGGGCTCTCCTACGGTGGCAAAAGCGCCATGCGAATTCCAGCATTAGTACCACAGTATTGCTTGTCCATTTGCTCGGCCGACTTCAACGATTGGGTATGGAAAAACGCGAGCACCTCGAGTCCATACAGCTATGTGTGGACGATGGAGTACGAGATATTCGAGTTCGATCTTGGGCGCAAGTTCAATTATGCTGAAATGGCGACTCTGATTGCACCACGACCTTTCATGGTCGAGCGTGGTCATTTTGATGGGGTTGCGCCGGATGAACGCGTCGCGTTGGAGTATGCCAAGGTTCAGCGGTTGTATGCTGCGAGACTTGGTAAACCTGACAGTTGCCGAATCGAGTTTTTTCCCGGACCGCATACGATTCATGGCGTCGGAACTTTCGAATTTTTGAGGCACCATCTTCAACCCGAATGGGTTGGTAGGAGTCGATGATGAAATCCCTTGATCGCACAGGCTGGGTGGTCCTCATTCTACTAGGGCTTTTTTTTTTAGATCACCCCCTGCTGCGATTGGGCAATCGAATCCGGAAAGTATTATTGCGGCGGATGGGAATAAAAGAGTCATCCCGGATTCGCTGGTGCCTTGGATACCCTGGGTCCTATGGGATGATCGCTCTCTAGGGGCTCCGCCACTGTTCAATGATGCGGGTCAAGTTATCACCCATTGGCCATCGCGGCTTCAAGTCGATGCCAGAGAGAGCCAGGGTACATGGAGCGTTCGTTTGCAGGTCTTCGCAGAGGATTGGGTTCCCATCCCCGGAGATGCTGATCATTGGCCCTTGCAGGTTCGTGTTGATGACAATCCAGCGATTGTGGTTGAACGCCAAGGGGTACCTTCGATTCGATTGGACAAGGGTGAACATCGCTTGCAAGGGATTTGGACTTGGAAGCAGACACCTCAAAAAATCTCAATTCCTCGTTCCTATGGATTGATTGAGTTAAGTATTAACGGTGAGGCGATACGCAATCCGACTTGGGATACCAATGGATCACTTTGGTTGAAGCGATCGCAAACCGCAGAAGCACAGCAAGACCAAACGGTCCTTCAGATCCATCGAATGGTTGCGGATGGATCTCCGATTTGGCTGAAGACTTGGATCGATATCACGGTCTCCGGCAAGAGTCGCGAAGAGGACATCGGCTACGTGCTTCCAGAAGGCTGGCTGTTGTCGTTGGTATCCAGTCCAATCCCAGTTGCGATGGACGAAGCCGGACGACTCAAGGCACAGCTTCGCCCGGGGACTTGGCGTGTGAAGATTGATGCGTTTCGAAACCAGGACTTGGACGCGCTGAAATTTTCGGAGGGGATACAACCTGCGGTTGCATCGGAGTGGATTGCGGTTCGAGCGAATTCGGAAATGCGCATGGTCGAGCTTCAAGGAGCTACCCCGATCGATGTGCAACTGACAACGTTCCCAAGCGAATGGAGAGACCTGTCGGTCTTTGAGTGGAACCATGCAACCCCGTTGCGTTGGGTCGAAAAAACACGTGGAATGGGAATACAGAAGCCAGATGAGTTTCAGGTGCATCGGGAATTGTGGCTCGACGATGATGGGCGTGGGGCAACCTATCAGGACGTCATGCATGGTCAGCCTAAGCAAATCGCTCGATTGGATGTCGCCGACCAGCACGAATTGGGGGTGGTGCGAGTTGATGGGAATCGACAGTTAATCACCGAGAACCCAGAAACGAGCTCCCACGGATTTGAAGTTCGAACTCGGAATCCTTCCGTCGAAGCTATCGGTAGAGCGTCAGGGTTAAACTCCTTGGCAGCGGCTGGCTGGAAAACGGATGTCGACGCGCTCTCCATGCGAATCTATTTGCCACCCGGCTGGCGAGTTTTGGCACTTCTTGGTCCAGATTCTGTGCGAGGTGACTGGTTGACGTCATGGACCTTGCTCGATTTGTTCCTGCTTTTGGTTTTTACCATCGCGGTGTTTCGACTTTGGGGGCTTGTCCCATCCATCGTTGCCTTAGTTGCATTCGGGCTTTCCTATCATGAGATGGGTTCTCCTCGCTTAACGTGGTTCTTTCTCTTGATACCGATTGCTATCCTTCGTGTGATGCGCGGGGGAAAGCATCCCCGCTGGCTCCAAGCGTGGCGAGGGATTGCTGTGGTAGTGTTGCTGTTAAATTTGGTCCCTTTCTTCGCGATCCAGGTCCAAAACGCCATCTATCCCCAGTTGGAACCGATCGGTGTCCCCTACGAATCTCGCACGATGTTCGAATGGTTGCGGGCGACCCACAACATGAGTGCCGACATGGCCGACACTATCGTGCTAGAAACCGAGAGTAGCTCAGCCTATTTTCGGAGAGACTATGATGTTTCGAATTATCCGCAGTCCGTGGATGGCCGGTTAAGCAAGGCGGTCACTGAGTCGATCGCGGGCAGAGGGGATAAAGCTGGTGGACAGCTGATTCAACAGCAAAGCCAGATTGCGAATATGGCATTCTCTCCTGGGACGAGTATTCAAACGGGGATTGCCAAACCCAAATGGGCCGGTAACCAAGTGATCTGCGACTGGGATGGACCGGTGAAAGAGGGGCAGACGATTCGTCCAGTTCTTGTCTCGTGCAACATGCATCGACTGATGACCGCGATTCGGCTGGTGCTCCTTGGTATGTTGTTGGGGATTTTGTTGCGAGGCGGAATAGGATGGAAGCCCTTGCAATGGGTTGCGCAGAACAAACTGGCATCGGGATCTGGCAAAGCGACCGTGGCATCGATGTTGGTATTTCTGGCCACGATATTTGAAGGTGGCGTTGCCAGCGCGCAGTTTCCCGATCCTGAGATTTTGAAACAGCTTCGCGAACGATTGCTGCGCCCTGCGGAAGCATTTCCAAGGGCAGCCGAGATTCCCGAACTCAAACTTACGATCCGAGATGGTGAGTTGGAAGTAAACGGACAAGTCCACGCGGCAGCCGATAGCGCGGTGCCCGTTCCTGGAAAAATGCCGACCTGGGTCCCCATCCAACTGCAGTTGGGTGGGAAGGATGCGACCGTGTGTCGACGCGACGATGGGTACGTATGGATTTGGGTTCCCAAAGGGGTGCACTCTGTAAAAATACGTGGTTTACTCGGTGAAAGCACCGAATGGGTTTGGGCCTTTGCGCTGCCACCTCGACACCTGGAATTGGATGCACCGGATTGGAATGTCACCGGACTGGGGGAGGATGGGAAACCTGAAAACCAAATGTTCTTTGTTCGCAAGGAGCAAAAGGAAGAGGGGGAAGCCAGTTACGATCAGAAAAATTTTCGATCGGTGGTTCAAGTCGATAGAGCTTTTGAGATCGGGTTGGTCTGGAAAATTCACACCACCGTGCGTCGATTGTCGACAGCCGGAAAAGCGATCTCTGTCCAAGTGCCACTGGTCCGCGGAGAGCGTGTGTTGACTTCAAACATAGCGCAAAGCGATGGAAACATCGAAGTCAATTTGAATGCTGATGCGACTACCTTCGAGTGGGATAGCGAACTCGGTTTTGAGTCGGAGATGCTTTTGCAGAGCAAGGCTTCCAATGTGATGGTCGAGCGTTGGTCCGTAAACCCATCGCCGGTTTGGAACATCGGTTTTGACGGACTGCAACCCATTTACGAGTCGAGCCGCCAAGAACTGATCCCGGTTTGGAATCCGTGGCCCGGAGAACAAGTCCGATTGACGTTTCGAAAGCCTGTCGCTGTGGTTGGCAAATTGCTGACCATTAAAGAGGTTACCGAGAGCTTACTCTTGGGAAGTCGACAACGCACCAGCAGTTTTGAAGTCCGAGTCGAATCGAGTCTAGGAGGAGATTTTCCACTTAAAATCCCCGAGTCGGCTACGGTCACATCCTTGGAAGTCGATCGGCGGCCTATCCCAATTAGGCGACAGGGGGAGGATTGTTTGATCCCATTGCAGCCTGGATTGCAAACGATCAATCTTCAGTGGATTTCCGATGAAGCGATGGCTTCCATGGTTCGGGCACCACGCATCGAGTTGCCAGAGGATGTTTCGAATCTTCGAACGAAGATGAATGTACCGGAGTCCCGATGGATCCTGTGGGTGGATGGACCTACGCGGGGGCCTGCCATTCGCTTTTGGACAATACTAGCCGTGGCCATTCTTGCGGCGGTGCTATTAGCGCGCACGCCTCATTCACCCTTGAAGACTTTCGAATGGATTCTTTTAGGAATTGGTTTGACACAAGTCCACGCGTTAGCGGGGCTGCTGGTCGTCGGATGGTTATTCACGATCCGATGGCGAGGGGATATCGGTCTGGGATCGTATTCGACGCTTGGGCATCGCACCTTGCAAGTGCTCTTGATCCTCGTTACCGTCGCAGCTGTGGGTGTGCTATTGACGGTGGTCGGTTCACGGCTCCTGGGAAGCCCCGAAATGTACATCACTGGTAACGGCTCGTTCCAGGGGGAACTTCTCTGGTTCGCCCCCAGTTCCGATGCAACCATACCTAGACCATGGATCTTCTCGATTTCGGTTTGGTATTACCGCCTATTGATGCTCGCTTGGGCGTTGTGGTTGGCGAATGCATTGTTGGGATGGTTGCAAGCATGGTGGATCGCCATGAACCAAGGAAGTTTTTGGCGCATCGGCGATCGCAATTCGTTCATACAAGGAGTTGATCATCTGGTTTCCGAGCAGAGCAACCCACCGGGCTCACCCCAGTAGAGCGATGCCCCAGTAAAGCGATGGAGTATTATTAGGACGTTAAGCCCGCAATTGAGACCCCGCAATTGAGACCCCGCAATTGAGACACTGTCGGATTTTCGAGAATTAC
>VGZN01000267.1 GCA_016872635.1 Planctomycetota bacterium
TTCCCAATGGGCGGGCATCCCAAAGCACCGCTCGTAACCAAGAAGCGAAACTCTCTGAATGACCGCGCCAGCGAATGGTTGCCGAACCATCTCGTAACCAATTCGGATCAAATCGATCCAAAGCGATCGTAACTCGAAAACTCGCACCGATCCAATCGTTTTGCAACAGCCATTCCTTTCGACGTGAGATATTTGCATCTCGACCCGCGAGACTCGGAAGTCTTTTCGACACATCCTTGATCCTATCAATCCGTACCACCTTGCCAGACCATTGCTGACGAGGGGATTGGTCCACGCGCACCGATACATGCTTTCCAATTTCAAGTGACGGCAAATCCGACTCCTGAATGGTTGCTTGAACCTCCCACGCATGAACTGTCTCGACATGGCCCAGTAACTCTCCTCGCTCAAACCATGGATGATCTGCGACATGATTGAAAACACACTGTGCATCGCTCACCACTTTTCCTCGAAAAATCTCAGCTTGCTCTTTTTTTGCTAGTGTCAATCGTCCGGAAACAACTGACTTTAATTTAAGTTTTTCGACTTCGCTCTCGTACTCTTCGAGTTGCGCTGACAAGCCTGCAAGCTTTTCTCTAGCTTCTTCCAAGAGAGTAGGAACCGATGCATCATCGACAGCCCTGCGCTGCAACTGTTCCACACGGCGTTGCTGCAATGCGAGTTCTCCTTGTGCCTGAAGTCTTCTCAAATACATCTCCGGTGAAATCAATTCGAAGACGGATTGGCCGGGAACAACCGCTTCTCCATCCCGCATCGCATGGATTAGGAATGAGGGATTTCTTACGTGCAGGGTCTGCTCCACCAAAGGCTTTAATACTCCACGCGATGTTTGGTATTGAGGCAATGGAATCAACAACAGCAATATGACCATCATTACTCCAATCGCAATTCCACTCCAAAGTCTCCTACGCTGTTTAACAGTATGAGACAAACCGTTCGCATCGACGAATACCCCCGAAACGTACTGCGAGGCGAATAGCATCAATGCAGCCCCCAACCAAATCGGGATCGCAGGGGTCAAAACCCCCGCTTGAATCAACGCCATACGAGCTCCCAAGATCAAACTAACAAGCACAAACCATCGGTAGGCAAATGAGAGAACGTGGTAAAGTGAAAGCCAGACATCACGCCATGAGACTCCATCGATGGGCCACTCTCTAGCGGCAATACTCTGCCACATAGATCCCCATGCCCCACGTGCACGTTCTGCCAAATTAGTGATTCCAAGCCAATCGCTTAAAATATAGTACCCATCGTACCGGAGGAGCGGATTTCCATTGATTGCCAAGGTCATGATCGTACTAGAAATGGCAACCTGCAACGCCGTTAGCCGCATCCATGGCGTTTGACTAGTCAACCAAATCCAATAAGCCACCATTGCAAAGGCAATTTCGACGTAGACTCCAGCCGCTGCGATCATCACACGACGCTTCGCACTGGATACTCTCCAAGCGTCGGTTACATCGCAATAAAAACAGGGCACTCCAACAAGAAACATCACCCCAACTTCACGGCATTTTGCTCCAAAGGCATGGCATGCGACGGCATGCCCTAGTTCGTGAAAAACCTTAATCATAAAAAGCAGCAGCAACAAAACCCACCAATGATCTGCAAGCAACGAACCAGCAGCTAACGGAGCTTCAACCACCAAACGCGAGAAGTGTTGCAAGACCGAAGCCATGGTCAATACCAAGGCGATCAACCATACTGCGCGACCGAACCGAAGAAAAGGAAATACTAGATAGCCAATTGCGAGGTCGAGAACATTCGAGGGATTAAAAATCGCAATTCGAAGCTGCAACCAAGACATCAACCGATTGAATGGAGATGTGCGAATCCGCGGAGGATCGCTGGGAGATCGATAGGTTTTGAAGCCACAATCGTACACCAATCCGAGACTTTTCAACCGCACGATCAATTGCTCGATCCAAACTCGATCAATACGGTACGGAAACCCGCCCGCATCAGTACCAGATAACAATCCGAGTATGTCGGTTTCACCATCCAGCTTCGCTGCAACATGAGCCTCCAGGTCGCTCATCAAGTAGAACTCGGAACTGAGCTTATCGTACACCACCCACACCCAGTTCCCATGCTGTCCCTCCCGGCGAACCCACTCAAGGTCGTGACGCAATCGGTACGGAATCGCGAAATCGGCACCTATGTTCATTTGCGTTTTCTTATTACGTTCATCAGGGACGATTCCAAGTCTCGATCGGTCTGCCGCTTGAGAGCTCCGCCCCCACCTTGGCCTTCCTATTATTCTTTCGCAGTGCCTTGCACGATTTCTGCCGACACGTCCACACCAGGACGAAGTTCCCCGTTGGAATTATCGACCTCCAGGAAGACTCGAACTTGACCGTTCACTGGATTGGCAATAGGACTGATAAAACTCACCTTCCCAAAGGCTTCCGTTGGCACTTTGCCTACCACGACCCGGACCTGCGCAGGCATTCCGACGGTGACTTGAGCAACCTCCGACGCATCGATGAAGCCTTCTAGTCGCAATTGATCAACACCGATGAGTTCAAGCACCTTTGTCATCGAGTCAGCCCATTCGCCGACCTGGCGATCGATCGAAACAACCGTTGCTCGAATCGGTGATTTGATTGTGTGTTTCGCTACTTTTAGTTGGGCCTGTTCTTTTTCGGCAACCGCTAGACGCAATCCTAATTTCGCAGACGCTTGATCGAGTTTAGCTCTCTCGATTTCCAATTTGCTTCTTTCGAAGACCAATCGGTAGCGATCGATTTCATTTGGTGGATACGTATCAGCCGCGATACTGTTCGCATGCAGCGCGCGTTTTATTTCTTCTCGGCAACTTCCGAAGACTTTTCCGCTAGACGGATTTCAACATCCCGATTGGCTTTCAATTCTGCTAACTCCAACGATAAGTCGGCTTGTTGCAGCGACATTCGCACTTCATCGTCACGTATCCGCAACAACGAATCTCCCGCGTTTACAACCACTCCCTCCCGCACTAAAACCTTTTCGACGATACCTGGAACACCAGTTGCGATCGAGATTATTTGCGGCGCCTTGAGGATAGGTGTTTTCACGGTAATGGATTTACCAAGCGATGATACTTCAATCGCCGCTAATTGCTGCCCAATTGCTACTTGAACCGAAACAAGCAGCATGGTGCAAGACCATGCTAGACCGTGGATTGAATACCCTTTCGAGTGCATGGTTACCTGCTCCAACCTCACTGGTTAAGGTTTTCTTTTCAACAAAGGCTTCTTGAGTAGCAATTGCCTCCACCCCTCAGCTGACACGGATGCCCCTTCTACCGAAGTGCGTTCGAGCTTTGGGATGGAAGCCAAAATCTTCAGCGAATCATCGGTGATCTTAGTTCCTGCCAACCATACAGTCCTAAGAGATGGATGTCCTTCGAGCGACTTTAGACCTTCATCGGTAATGTTGCAATTCGTCAAATCCAATTCGGTCAATGAACTCATCTTGGAAATAAGAGGCATCGATGCATCCGAGATCTTAGTCGATTCGAGCCCTAAACGAACGACTTCCCAAGGCGTTTCTCCAGCCTCAAGAAAAAGTCGATCATCGATAGCTGTTCCCGCCAGATCGAGCCAAGCCGATTTTCGATAGCGAGAATCCCAAGCCAATAGGTCCTCGCTGGCAATCTCGCAATTTGACAGGATGGCTTCGTCCCGTTGCTTGAAAAATGGCCGTCCGTTTCGGGCGTCCTCTCCGCGCTTGAAACTCTCCAACAAATAGCGATCGTATCGTAATCGAATCGAGTCGTCGTTATCTCCTAGCAATGATTCGCCTTCCGCACCTTTCCCTCGATAGACTCCTCGAAGATACCCCAGAAACGCATCTCGCGATTCCGAGGATTCATCTAACCATGAGTGAGTCAGACCACACGCCTGGCTGTACCACGCGGGCAACTCTTGTGTATTGCGAAATCTCTCGCCACCCGCCTGAAAAAACTCATCCGTGGGGATCCAAAATTCATCATGCAATCGTCGGTATCGACCAGCTTGCAGTCGGGGAGCATCCCACCCGCCTACATCGATCAACTTCGCACCGCCAATCGAGCGGCTCGAAATCGACTCCATATATAACGCGACCCCTTCAATGACCCAGAATCCGGGATCTTTATTGGCATCAAACGCAGGTACATCCCCGGTGGCTTCGTTGAAAAACTGATGCGTCAGTTCGTGTACCAACGTGGACAGACTCTTGGCACCGTCAAAGTAAAAAAAAGAGGTTCGATGCGTTGGACTGTAATATCCGGTAGAGATCCCGATCCGTGGCTCCATAGCTCGAAGTGCCTTGATATAGGACTCGCGCGTTCGAAATAGGACCACGCGATAAGGTTCATGGCTTCGTTCTTCGAAATCGGCACCAGCCTGACCGTCGCCAGCCCAGAACCCATAAAACAACTGTTTCCAAATTGCGTACGTCAACTCGCAGGCTTCAGCGATTTCAAGCGTTTGCCGATCGGCAGCTTGCGAATTTATTACGAAATTGCAACTTGAGGTCCGCAGGTACGATCCAGCCCCCCATGTCACCAACGGCAGATTCTCCGATGCTCGCCGCGTTTTCAAACCACTCCATGCCGTTGTTGGTGCCCAAGGCTTACCATCGGCTTCCAGCAAACCAAGCACACTTCGCAATCCGGCTGCTCGCCATTTTTGCGCATAGGCGTTCGAGAGTTCACCACTCGATTGCAGCTTTCGCGCATCGTCCTCAGATGCATCCGCTCGTTTCTCTAAGTAAGCTTGTACCTCGTCCAAGCTACCAGTTTTTCGCAGTAGCTCACGTAGTCCATTAGCGCCAGAAACAATGCGTTCGCGAGCATCGGGAATCACCATGCGAACTCGACCTCGAGCGTCGATTGAATCGAGCAAAAGGAGCGAATCCGCGATATCTTTCCATGTTGCGCGTTCGTCATCACTGATCGATGAATCAGCACTGATCGATGACTCCGCGCGCTGCAAGATTCCTTCTAGATCCTGCGCGCATGTAGCAGAGTCAGCCAATGCGGTAACAGCAATCAATACGATAGAGCTGTGCTTTAGAATCGTCACGCAATGCATTTCCCGGATCCGAATCATACTCAGCCCACAAATCATTGAGCATCGCGTTGATGATCAGTGATCAACGAGGCTTGCGCCAACTCCGATAGTATCCGATCCGCTCTAACGCTTGATAAACCTCTTCGAGCGTTTTCTCGCCAAAGTTAGCGATGCTCAAAAGCGTATCAGGGTTGGCCTGAAGCAACTCACGCACCGTGAAGATACCTTTCTCCTCAAGGCAGTTGGTCGTTCTGACCTGCAGACCAATCTCAGCAGTGCTCAAATCCAGCTTTTCTCTCAATTGCCGAGCTTGCTCGTCGGCTTGGCTCATCGGAATACGAGTCATTCGATTTCCCTCCTTCGTGGAATAGTCAGCCATGAAACCGCTAGTGACTGCTGTCGATGTCCACCACCAACAGCGATTGCTTCGCAGTCACTCCTTGCGTTGAGTGGAAATATAATCAACGCTCAAGGCACAAAGTAGAAGGCGTTACAGAAAATTTAGCCCAAAATCCAAAGGGGATAGCTAGCAATAGGTAAATCGTCTTACCGCAAGCACGTTAGCGAATGACCCCTTTGGCGATCAGGAACTGGACGATCGCCTCCGCACTTTCGTCGACGGTCATAGCACCGGTATCTACGACGAAGTCTGGTTTTTCAGGGGCTTCGTAGATAGCGCTAACGCCTGGGAAATTCGGCAGCTTCCCACTTTCGGCATCCGCGTAATGTCCCTTGGTATCCCGTGACTTGCGAGTGGCTTCGTCCGCAGTGCAATGTACTACGAAAAACCGATCACGCCCGACGACATCAGCAACACGGTCTCGCACAGATTGGCTGGGAGCCACAAAGGCAGCCAAACAAATGAGCCCCGAGTCATTGAACAATTTTGCGATGTGAGCAGACCGCCTGAGATTCTCACTGCGGTCTTCTGTCGAATACCCCAAATCGACATTCACCCCTCGGCGCATCAGTTCGCCATCCAAAACGGTGACGGCTCGACCGCGATCAAACAAGAGTCGTTCCACCGCTCGCGAGATCGTTGACTTACCAGTCCCGGTTAATCCCGTTAGTAGCACCGTAGCTGGCTGCTGGCCAAACCGCGCAGCCCGCTCCGCGGAACTTACGTCGGAGCGTTGCTCTTCCTGCGATCCCGTTTTTTCTTCGGCTTCCCAAGCCGCAACGCGTTGTCGGGCTGCATCGCGATCCGAGATCATCCCGGCACCGACAGTGGCGTTGGTGATACGATCGATGATGATAAATGCACCGGTGCTCCTATTTCGCCGATACGAGTCGTAGAAAACCGGTTGGTTCAAGGTTATGGAGCAACGGCCAATTTCATTCAATTGCAGGTCCGGGGCGGGATTACGGTGGAGTGTGTTGACATCGACGCGATACCGAAGCGAATCGATTTGTCCCGCGACAGTTTGGGTCGTATGCTTGAACAGATACGTTTTCCCCGGAATCATTGCATCGGCGGTCAGCCAAACTATCGTGGCGTCAAACGAGTTCCCAACGCGAGGCACATTTCCCGGTCGAACGATCATATCCCCACGTGAACAATCGACTTCATCCTCGAGAACCAATGTCACCGATTGAGGGCAGAACGCTTCCGATTGATCCCCATCAAAGGTCACGATCCGTTTGACTCGACTGGTTCGCTTGGATGGAAGAACCATGATCTCATCCCCTTGCCGAACGATCCCAGAGGCGATGGTTCCGCAAAACCCTCGGAAATCCAAATTGGGCCGATTGACATATTGGATAGGTAAACGGAAATCCTCAAGATTCCGGTCCGAGCCGATGTAGACCGACTCGAGGAAGCTCATCAAAGTGCTTCCACGATACCACGGCATGTTTGGGCTAGGATCAACTACATTCTCCCCATGAAGCGCCGCTAACGGAATAAAGTGCAGATCGGGAAGATCGAGCCTCGAGACAAACTCCTTGTAGTCAGCGCAGATTTCATCAAATCGATCCTGGCTATAGCCGACCAAATCCATTTTATTAATCGTTACGACAACGTGTCGAATCCCCAAGAGGGACACGATGAAACTGTGCCGCTTCGTTTGGGTTAGCACCCCATGGCGGGCGTCGATCAAGATGGTGGCCAAATCGGCGGTTGAAGCACCGGTCGCCATGTTGGGGGGGAC
>VGZN01000268.1 GCA_016872635.1 Planctomycetota bacterium
CGATGTCCGCTAAGCCAGACGCGATTTGATCGATCGAGCCGCCGATCTGCGCAACACGTTGCATGCCCCGAAATTGAGCTTGCCATGATGTCCTTTGGATCGATTCTCCCATCGATTGGAACGGAGGATCCTCAAGCACGATGGCAGAAACTCGTTCCGGGATTTTCGAGGCAACCGCGGCTGCAACCATCGCGCCCAAAGAGTGACCTAAGATGGTGATCTCGGAAGCGTTGATCGCTTCGAGGATATGTGCAACATCCGCAGCGTAATCGACAACTAGATAACGATTCGATCGCTCGGATCGGCCATGACCACGAAAATCGAGGGCTAAAACTTCCCAGCGCGAATCCAAGTGCGAAAGAAGCGGCCACCAGTCCCTCGCTTGACGTGTGACACCGTGCAATAGCAATAGCTTTGGGCCAGAACCCCAGGTTCCTGCGGCCCCGAGTCGTGGTCCTGTGCCAACGTAGCCTTCAGATAGCGAATCGAATGAGGGCGACACTTCTCTAGCCTTCTCCGTTACTTTTTCTCTTGTTTCACAACCGTTGGGAAGGGTTTCGACAATCGCCCCGCTTTGATTGCGCCACCTTGGAGGACCGCGATGAACTTCGAGCGATCCTCGAGAAGTGCGATGTCGGCGAGCACATCTCCATCCACAATCAGGACATCGCCGAGCTTGCCGACCTCGAGGGTACCAAATTCGTTGCCTCGTCCCATGATTTCAGCGCCGGTTTTGGTCGCGCAGGTGATTACTTCCAACGGGGTGAATCCGACATCCTTGACGAAGAATGTCAGCTCACGGGCATAATCACCATGTGGATTCCAGCCAAAGCCGTAGTCCCCACCCATCCCCAGGCGTCCGCCAGCTCGTAGGATCTTTAAGGCGCTTTCACAACCTCCATCGAGGGTTTCTTGGTGACCGTCGATGACCGATTGAGGTAACCCAAACTCAGGCCCCAGTTCGACACTTGCTTTCTCAAAGTAGAGTGCTGGAACGCAAGGGACGTCCCGTTCTAAGAGCAAGTCGAGAGCCTCATCATCCATAAACGTTCCATGTTCGATGCAATCGTATCCAGCTCGGAGTGCATTCTTGATTCCTTCGGTGGCTCGGCAATGGCCTGTCACTTTCAGTTTGTGGTTGTGCGCTGTTGCCACGACAGCATGCATTTCCTCAAATGTCATACATAGAGTGTGATGGTCGTTGGCATCGGGAGAAGCGGCATCGCCCGTTGGATAGGTCTTCACCCATTCCACTCCGTCCTTGACCAATGCTCTGACGGCCTTGCGAGCGTCATCGACGCCATTGATGATGAAAACCAATCCTTCCATTCCGATCTTCCGAAACTCTGGATTCCAATCCATCAGGCCACCAGCCGAGCAAATTTCGCGACCACTTGCGGACAGACGCGGGCCAGCGATGAGGTCCTCTTCGATGGCTCGTTTTAGCCATACGTCAATATTAAATAAACAGCCACCAGAGCGGGCTGCAGTGTACCCGCATTCAAGCGCCAATCGAGTATTCACGGATGAAAGCAGCGAAACGTATTCGACCGGATACTTGATATCGAGGTCTTCGAGCGCAGCAATGTTGAAATAGGTTGCATGGAAATGTGCTTCGACCAGTCCGGGCATGATGGTTCCACCACATGCATCGATCCACTGTGCGTCGGGAGGGGTTGGTGGTGCCGATTCCGTGGGCCCCACGTACATGATTTTTCCATCGCTAAGGATGCAAGTCCCGTTCGCAATTGGACCTTTGCCAGTTCCATCGACGATTTGGCCATTCGAGATCACGGTGATAGCAGTCGATAGCCTCATGGGTAAAGCCTCATTCGTTGTGCGGGGATGAGTGTGTTGTGCGGACTAAGCTAACAAATGGGCATAGGCTGCGTCGCATCCTATGTCGAAACTACGCAAGGATATTCTTGACCAATTCGCCGTGGATGTCAGTTAAGCGGAAATCGCGTCCTTGGAATCGGAACGTAAGTCGTGTATGGTCGATCCCCATCAAGTGGAGGATGGTTGCGTTGAGGTCATGCACATGCACAGGATCGCGTGTGATGTTGTAGCAATAGTCATCCGTTTCGCCATGCACTAATCCACTGCGGATACCGGCGCCGGTCAGCAAAGTTGTGAAGCAGCGAGGATGGTGATCGCGACCGTAATTATCTGCGGTGAGGGCCCCTTGGGAGTAAACAGTCCGACCGAATTCACCTCCCCAAACAATCAATGTGTCATCAAACAAGCCTCGTTGCTTGAGATCATTGATCAATGCGGTTGTGGGTTGATCGGTATCTTTGCACTGCAGTCGAATGGCATTGGGCAAATTCCCATGGAGGTCCCAACCCATGTGGAATAGTTGTACAAAACGAACATCTCTCTCAGCGAGTCGTCGAGCGAGCAGGCAATTGGCAGCATAGGAACCAGGTTTTTTGACATCCGGCCCGTACATGTCGAGAATATGCTGCGGTTCGTTGGAGATGTCTAGCAATTCAGGGACACTAACCTGCATTCGAAACGCCATTTCGTATTGGCTGATGCGTGTTTGGATTTCGGGGTCTTCGACTGCGGAAAAATGCTGCCGATTCAGATCGGCAAGCCGATCCAGAGTCTTGCGGCGTGTATCGCGAGACATGCCCCTTGGGTTCGAGAGGTACAGGACCGCATCCCCTTTGTTGCGAAACTTAACCCCTTGATGCTTCGACGGTAAAAAGCCGGATCCCCAAAGTCGATCATAGAGGGGTTGGTCGTCGGGCCGTCCCGTGCCAAACGAGGTCAGTACGACATAGGCTGGAAGGTCTTGATTGACACTTCCCAATCCGTAGCTGAGCCATGAACCAATACTCGGACGCCCCGCCAATTGGGAACCTGTTTGGCAAAAGGTAATGGCGGGGTCATGGTTGATCGCTTCCGTATGCATCGATCGGATCTGACACCAATCATCCGCTAGCGTTGCCATCTGCGGGAGTATTTCGCTAAACCACATTCCACCTTTACCATGCTGCGAAAATCGGAATGCAGTAGGGGCTACTGGGAACTTGGATTGCCCAGAGGTCATCGTCGTCAATCGTTGACCTTGGCGGATCGAATCGGGAAGATCTTCGCCGCGTCGGTCCGCGAGAGCCGGTTTCCAGTCGAAGAGATCCATTTGCGATGGTGCCCCCGACTGGAATAGGTAGATGATCCGTTTGGCCTTGGGAGCATGATGTTGGAACGGAGATGGTGGAGGGCTCTCCGCCGTAATCGGCGTGGCGAGCGTGCTCGGTTCGCTTAATTTCGATAGAGCCGCGAGACCGAGGGTACCACTCAATCCCCGTAGGAACTGTTGGCGAAGCATTGGGATAGAATTCATAGGTTATTCACTGTTCCGACGCAGGACTACTCTCTCGTAATGCATTCATCGAGGTTTAATAGTACATTGCCACTGAGCATGTACGCGACCAGTTCGGCAATTTGGGATACCTCGGAAACGGATTCCCCATGGTTCTGCAATTGCTTGGCTTCGTCAGGATGGTCTCGGTAGTAGGCGAGGTCTTCCCTCCAACCGGAAACGAGAACCTGAATTTCCTTAGGCGTGGGGTTACGGCCGGTTACCAAACGAAATCCGAACGCTAGTTTCCCCTCAGGAGAGGCATCATCATGCGCGAGCATCCTCTCGCCGAGTTTCCGAGCTGCCTCGACAAAGGTGACTTCATTCATTAACGAGAGGGCTTGCAACGGAGTGTTGGTGCGAGAGCGACTTACGGTACAAATTTCCCGATTTGGAGCATCGAAAATAAGCATCGTCGGAGGTGCTGCGGTCCGTTTCCAAATGGTGTAGAGGCTGCGTCGGTAAAGCCCGTCACCTTTGTCGTGGCGATAGTTTCTCAAATCGCCATAGACGCTCGTTTCATCCCATACACCCTCTGGCATGTACGGCTTCACACTAGGTCCTCCGATCTTAGTCGAAAGCAATCCGCTTACGAAAAGGGCCTGATCCCGAAGGACCTCGCCGGGCAATCGGAATCGTGGGCCGCGACCTAACCATCGATTGTCGGGGTCGAGTTCGACCAGTTTTTCTAAGCCGTGGCGGCTCGTGGATTGCCGATACGCATGGCTCATCACCATGAGTTTTTGGATTCCTTTCATGTCCCATGCATGGGCTGGTTTTTGATCGACATGCACAATTTGCGTTGGCTCCATGAACTCGACGGCTAGCCAGTCCAGCAGGGCTGGGTGACTGGGCCACTCGGACTGAGAGCCAAAATTTTCGGTCGTCTTGACGATCCCTATTCCCATGAATCGCTCCCACGCTCGATTGACCCACAATCTAGCGGTTAGTGGATTGTTTCGATTGGCAATCCACTTAGCCAATCCAAGGCGATTGTTCGGTTCCCCATCAGGAATGGGTGGAAAGATCTTGGGAATCGCGGCGGTTACTTTCTCACCACGCTTATCGTATTCCCCGCGGGTCAAGATAAACGCATCGCGAGGTGTCTCGATTTCTTGCATGACCATCACATTAGGCCAGTTCCTTCGAGAGTCACCGATTTTCTCTTTCGCTTCCTGGAGGCGCTTTTGGGCAGCGAGGATTGGACTATCGACGTTCTTTCGAAAGAAGTTGCCCAACTCCATGCGCTGTGCATCGTTCCGTTCGGAAGGTGGCAGGGACAGGATCGTGCGCAATGAGTCGGGGATTTGGGGACCGCCGACGGCGATAGTTCCTTTTGGAAGTCCGGTAGACGATAGTCGGAATCGACCGATGTTGTGCTGGCCAAGGGTTTCTTGGACCAAGCGAATCACGATGGTTGCGTCCTCTGGAACGGTGATCCCAGATTCGGTCAAGAACATCGCTCGACAGATCTCTTTGCGAGTTGGTCCATCGACAGCCCATCCCTTCGATTTATCCCCTTGCAGAGTCGCTTGGATGTCCCACCCATTTTGCGAGTAATCGGCTTCGGCATGGTTGAATTTCGCGATCACAGGAACTGTAAGATTCGGCGCTCGGATCTCGGCTTCGACACGTGACAAAACAAAGTTCCCGTTGGGATACCGCCCTAGGCTTTGTTGCGGCAAACTCGCATCGGGGAAGCATTCGAGGAGCAAGCCAGTGAATTGGCCGGGAGACAATGGAGCCTTGATCTCGTACACGTCGTGATTCGGATTATCGCCGCTAGCAAGGTACGATCCATCAGTCTGCTTGGTGAGGGTCGCGCGACTAGTTGCAGATACCGATTCTGGATTCAGGATGTTCCATGAATTGGTATTCTCGGCGATTTTTTCGCGGAACGATGGTTCCCACGCCGCAACCAATTCCGGAAGGGATTTCTCGGCTTCGGCCAATTCCTCTTCGGCACGAAGCACCATTTTCTCCAGGACAGTAAATTCGCGAAGTTGGTCTGGGGTTGGAAAGCTCAAAACTGGTTCGGTGTTGCGAGATTCCCCTTGGAGTGTTCCGCTCTCGGCGATGTTGTTGAAGTAAGAAAAAAGGGAATAAAAATCTCGTTGCGAAATCGGATCATACTTGTGGTCGTGACATCGGCAGCAGTTGAGGGTCAAGCCTAGCCACGTAATCCCCGTCGTCTCGACGCGGTCGATAACGGTTTCAACGCGCCACTCCTCGGCGATGATCCCACCTTCGCCGTTGAGTCGATGGTTCCGATTAAATCCTGTCGCAATCTTTTGTGAGTTGTTAGCGTTAGGTAACAAGTCACCTGCGATTTGTTCAATGGTAAACTGATCGTAGGGCATATTCTTATTGAACGCATCGATCACCCAGTCTCGCCACGGCCATTGCTGCCGAGAACTGTCGACTTGGTATCCATTGCTGTCGGCATAGCGTGCCAAGTCCAACCACTGCAATGCCATTCGCTCACCGTAGTGAGGCGAACTGAGCAGTCGGTCGACGACACGCTCGTAGGCATTCGGGGAATCGTCGCTTAAGAATGCGTCGATCTCATCTGGAGCGGGTGGTAATCCAGTAAGATCGAGGGTTACCCGCCGCAGGAGTGCCTCCCGATCCACGACTGGTGAAAACGAGTAACCGGAGGTTTTTAATTTCTTAAGCAGAAAGCGATCGATCGGGTTCGGATACGCTGTTTCTAGTTCCTGGAGCGGGACCTCGGGTCGGACGGGAGTAATGAATGCCCAGTGTCCTTGGTACTCCGCACCCTGCTCGATCCAACGCCGCAGTATCTCCTTTTGGTTGGGCTTTAATGCCTTCCCCGTTTCCGGCGGAGGCATTACCGAATCCGGGTTTTCCGAAGCGATCCGTTTCAGCAGTTCGCTCTCGGCGGGGCGTTCAAGGGAAATGGCTCGGTTGCCGGAATCGCCCGGTTGGGTCGCCAATTCCGATTGGTCAAGCCTTACGCCACCTTGGCGTTGCCGCTCATCTGGACCGTGGCATTGAAAACAGTTTTCCGAAAGGATCGGGCGGATATCTCGATTGAATTGAATGCGATCTTCAGCCATCAATCGGTTCGCTGCGAAGAGCATCACCAAAAGGAAGAACGGCGTTGGGAGAAAAGAAACGCCGGTGCGACTGGGGGTGGCCGAATCGATCCACATAGGCAAATTTCAATATCGAGGTGGGAGCATGGATGGGTAGGAAGATTGCTTTTCAAAACGTCTTATTCTACTACAACACTGGCCTCGAGAATAAACGCATTCGAATTAAAATCGACCGGGTTAACATTGCTCTGGTTTCTGGTAGCATCGCATGTTGGTGCCGACTAATGCGGCGTGTTTGAAGCCACCCCTGCGGAAGATGATACACACTCCTATGAAAATACGACGGATTCGCGTCTATCAAGTCGACCTGCCTCTCCATGAAGTTACGTACAAATGGAGTGGCGGTAAGTCCGTCACGGTGTTCGATTCGACGGTAGTGGCAGTCGAAACCGAGGATGGAATGGTAGGTTGGGGGGAATCGTGCCCGTTGGGGCCAGCGTACCTTCCCTCGTATGCCGCAGGGGTGCGTGCCGGACTCGCAGAACTTGGGCCTCAATTGATTGGCGAGAACCCGCTGGAACTCGAACGCTTGAACCGATTCATGGATGCACGGCTCAAGGGGCATCCTTACGTCAAATCTCCAATCGATGTCGCTTGCTGGGATTTGCTCGGACAATTCTCTGGGTTGCCAATCTGTACGCTGATGGGTGGCCGGTATGGCGACGATTTTCACTTGTATCGAGCCATCTCCCAAGAATCACCGGAGGAAATGGCTGC
>VGZN01000269.1 GCA_016872635.1 Planctomycetota bacterium
GCAAGACCCGAGCATCGATAGGGTGAAGGACGGTATGGATTCGACCGTTGGCCCAACACGAATAGGACGGGTTCTCGACGACCCATCGGTGGTTCGATAGAGCGCAGGGCAGCTCCCCACTGCCACTCGACGCGGCAACCAGCATCTTCAGACCATTCGTCCTGCGACGAAACTATCCTCGGCGCCGGTGGAGGGAGGCGAGGGTATTCGTGGTCTCGGCATGTCCGATGAAAAAGTCTGACCAGTCGCTGAAGCGGTCCGCGGTTCCTTCCAAGTCATATTCGTTGGCAACCAGATCACCGATGTAAGCTTGGATGCGGCGCTGCGCCAACGGGTCGACGTGATGCGTAGCTGTTTCGCTGGCAAAGTTGATCAACTCGTACACTTTGCATTTCGAAGGAAGCGTCCGTTGCCGTTTGTGCGTGAGTGCATCGAGATTGGCTAGACCATAGATTTCCGAAAAGTCCCCAGCGAGCCGATTCAGGGATGCGATCAAATCCGATGCGGTGACGATGCGATCGCTGGCTCGTACCGTCTTTGTCGATCGCAATAAACCTTGGTTGTTGAGATTGACCAAGACATGGTAGAAACGCTGAACCTCGTAGACCGATGCCCAGCTGTTTGCGGCGGCTTCAAAGCGTTGGCGCATAGCGCTGAATCCTTCTTCATTATTGAATCCCTCTAAAGCGCGGATAATCGCAAAATCGATCCGATCATTGCCTCGCCCAACATTGAGCTCACTTCGAAACGCTGGGTTGTACCCGACCGCCCCATTGCTGCAAATCAAACGAAGCAGCGATAAAAAAATGGCTGGTTTGCCAAAGCCATCGATCGGAATCTCGAACATGTATTTGTTCCGATAATCATCACCAGCGATCATGAACGCATCCCCTGCGCGCGTGGCATGTCGACTCGTAATCATGCCGTTGGCATACTTCACCTCCTCGGCGTCGTATTTGCGGAGCAAGTCAGTCACCTCGTCATAGGGGATCAGTGGCGCGGTCGGATTGCTGACACCGAGCAAGCTTTCATCGCCGTTCTCATCTCTTTGAATGCACCAGCGAATGCGATCGTTGGGTGCAACGCGACTGATCCGTTCAAAGACTTCGTCATGGCTGAAATACCGAAAGATGTTTTCGGTGAAACCAAACCTTAGGTGCAAACTTTTCCAGAAGCGTTTCGTCGTTTGCAACGGGCGACCTGACAATTCGATATTCTGCACTCGCTTGTTGCCATTTTGTTCAGAAGATGTCCGAACGACCATGTCTTGGATGCGAGACGTACCGTACTCAAAGAACGCTACCATGGGACGATCGACTCCAAAAATGAGTGGCTGTTGATGGGTTGTTAGATTGTGGTCTAGGTTGGACGCATCGGGGTATTTTGGGGAGCTTCATCGACGAATCGCCCAAATAGCAATGTGAGATTGCCTGCATGGTGATTGGCGAGCGGTTTGAGTCGTGCGGGCATTCCCGGTTTTAGAGTCCCTCGAAATCCATTTCCGATAAGTCGGTGTTTTGCCCGCGAAGTGCTCGTGACCGCCGTTTGGCTTGCTTGGTGAGGAACGCTGGAAGTTCCGTTTTGCATTGTGCTAAAGCATGCACCGCGCGGAGACTGATCTCCTGGATCTGCCGGTTCAGCTTGAGCGATTTCCATCGACCTTCCATCCAAGAATACTGTTCGAGGGGGTCGGCGGTGCGATGGAACGGCCATCGGGTCTGTTGGCACTGAACAATCTGCTTGACGGGATGATCCGGATGCTTTCGAAACACGCGACCACACATCTGAACAGTGATACTGCATCCCGAGGGCCGGCAGAAAACGGTCATTAGTTCTGGGCAATCAAAGCCTTCGGCCAGCACCATGCAGTTGATCAGGACATGCGTCCGACCTGAGCGGAACGCTTCGATTTGGGATTCTCGATCGCTAGAGCCGGTGACCACTTCGTGCGGTATTCCTCGCTGAGTCAATGTGTCGCTCGCCCTTTGGCACTGTTCAAGCGTGTGAAAGTACAAGATCGATTTTCCCCAACGCTGCGGATCATCCGCATACGTTTGTGCGACGTATTCGGGGGTGTACTCAGGGATGGTGTAGTGATGGAATGGAGAGAGGTATCCGTCTTGGATCAAACGATGGATACCCGCTTCTTTGATGACTTTGTCAAAGCAGAGTTTGATCCGGTCAGTACGGAACGGGGTCGCTGAGAGTCCCAGAATGTAGCGGGGCTGTATCACGTTATGGAGGTGCGCCATGCTCTGAGCTGCATCGTGCTGGGCTTCGTCGACCACCAAAAGATCGAGCGAAGCCGGAGGGTTTTTATCAAACATCGAGATCCATGTGGCTCGCAGGCCTATCCTTTTACGATCGTTTTCTTCGGATGCTTGTGCGAGCAAGTGACGTCGCATCGCAACCCAGCCGACGGAAAGGCCCAGCTGGTCTTGCATCTGCTTTGCGATCATAAGCCCCATGATCGTTTTTCCGCTTCCGGTGGGGCTGTCGATCAAGAGGGATCGGAGTTGGTCATCGATGAAGTACTTTCGAGCCAACGCCAAAATACGGGCTTGGTAGGGACGCGTTTCCAACGCGTTTGCAATGATCTTGCTCGCTGTGGACCTGGACACCCCCGATAGACCTTCGACGAGTTCCTCCGCCATGTTCCTTCGATCCCTCTCGGTTGCCAAATGATCTCGTTCCATGACCAGCCACAAGAAGGCTCGTCGGTGGTTCACTAAAACCGACGATGACCATCTTCCAACGATCCCCATCCGAGGGGAGTAGCTATGGCTCGGTCGCAAGTCCCGCAAGGATTGGGAGTGTGGACGTGAGAGTCTAGGGTAGGATCTACGAAGAGGATGCGCAACTACCGGCACACCAAGGACCAAGTGGGATTTGAAATTTCTTGAGGGATGCGATGGACACTTTGGAGCCGGTTCATTCGGAGAAATGATTCCCTTGCGATTTGTCCATGGAACACGTTCAACATGACGTGGAAATAACAGCCATTGCTCGAGCTCGTATTCGAATCGAGGAAAACGTGATAGAACACTTCTTCGACCACTGCTCTTACCTTAAAGCATGGATTGGTTTGTTCCTTCAAACTTGTTGATTGGCACTATCTGAAGAATGGCTCACGTAGAAAATCCAAATCAACCGCCGCTGGATTCGAGCTGTCATACCGCACACGATCGTCGCGATTCATGGTCACAACGTACCGCGGTGGTTCTCGTGATCTCACCGGCTTTGGGCGGGCTGATTGGGTTCCTGGGCTTCATAGCAGCCTCCATATTCATTGAATTACAAAGCCAACCAACGGAGGTGGCTCTTTCGTACGGGCAGGAAGCAGGACTATTTTCATTACCGCTCTGCACGGTTGTCGGAGCAGCGACTGGTTTCAGTGTAGCGATTTCTATTATGCATCGGCATCTGATCGCAATCTCCATGCTGATTGCGGTGGGTGTGCTCGGTTCAGGCGTTGTGGCTTCGATGTGGAGTGGTCAGATTTCGCGATATGGTCGAGATCCGTCGGAGGTAGTACTATACTATGTGCCGATGGCTGCATGCGGAGGTGCCTTCGTGATTGATTGGTTGCATTGTTTGTGCAACTCGCATTCGACGACGACGTAATGGAGCCATACGGTGAACGGGATCGCTGGTGATGAGAGGACTGGAGCCATCGGTTTTTGGGGTGGCCCCTTGAATGCATTCGTTCTTCGTAACAGTCATGATGGAAAGTAACCCATACTCTCCGCCAGCAGGGCGAGTCGATTCAGCAGTACAAAATGCGGTACTGATGGAGGCAAGGAAGGTCACTTGGTGGCCTGGCGTATTGATGATCCTTCAGGGGGCAATCCTGACGATTGTCGTTACCGTAGCGGTTGTGGTCGACGTCTATTCGGGTGTCGTTCCCAATCCTGCATCACCACAAAACGTATTTATGTTGATGTTTCTCCTCGCACCCTTGCTTGTATTGTGTGGGATAAAGCTGAAGCGAGTTGAATCGCGAAGGCTATCTTATTTGGGGGCAGCAACATCCGTAGTGCTCTTTCTTCCGCTGGGTTGGGCGATACGCATCTGGGCGATCATCGCCCTCAATCGTCCCATTGTGCGCGAAGCGTTTACCGCTCGAACTCGCACGCAATGAATGCATGGAGAGCCTAATTAGGTCGAACAAAGATAGCTGGAACAAAGAGTCGTAGCCCCAGTGCTTGATCGGCTCTGCGCCGGGCGGTCACGAAACGAAAAAACCCTTGGAATCACAGGTGAAACCAAGGGTTTTGCGAGGCGAGGTCGACGGGTCTCGAACCCGCAACCTCCGGATCGACAGTCCGGTGCTCTAACCAATTGAGCTACGACCCCTCACGATTTTCCTTAACCCGCAGCGAGATGGCTCGCGCGACCCAAGGTCGTAGAAGTATAGCCGCCAAAGCGGGGTTCGCAAGGTACAAATTTTTCCCCGGCACGAGACTTTTCATGGTCCTTCAAGCCGGGATTTTTCAAGGTTTTTCGGGGTTTAGCCCATTCGAAGCGCCAGGGAAAGTGTTCACCGCAAGCCGTCACTGTCGGTTTCCCTCCAAGTTGCGAACAGCTTGTAACGGTCGTGCAGGACAATCCAGCAGATTTCTACAGCCCGCGGGGCTTTTTTCCACAGGAACCGGTTCTTGGCCTAATGGGCCGGTAATCAGAACCTATCTTTTCAAGTACGCCAATCTTGACCTACGCTAGAAACCCGTGTCTGCATCATGCAACAGTACGTTCACTACTATTTCCAAGTCTACCTGCGGCGATTCTGGACCGCTGTCGCCTACAGCGTAGAGCACATGAGCGTCACTCATTGGATGATTCTCGGCTCCCTATCGGTGATAGTCGGCGTTGTTATGCTCCGCTCGACCAAGCGTTAGGCATCACACCTGCTTGCTTTGCCAGCTCCGTTCCCTATTTTTTTGTCGTTGACGTCGTCCCAGTGGAAGCAGACTTTTTGGGTTCCGCAACCACGGCCGATTCCTCCAACGCCTTACGATCCAACTTGCTCGGCCATGCAAGTAGCTCGAGCGAGTCCACGATCTGCATGTCCTGATCGCCGAATACTTCCAGCGACTCTTCATCAAACGTAAACGCCATCGCTAACCGTCGGCCTTGATCGTTGCTTAGGTGGTAATGCACCCAACGAATAGGAACCCCTTCGACACTCCCCGTGGCTACAATTCGGAGCATCCGATGCATAGTGCTGGTCAGCTTCTCGGACGCTTCTAAAATCTCGCCCCCGGCATTCACCATCAATCGCTGAATGTCCGCTTGATAACCCTCCAAACTGAGTTGGGTACCAGTTTCCATATCCACCAAGTTGTTCACGTTGCATTGAGCCACCAATCGGTTCTTCACGACGAATCGCAACGTCGCTTCCTCACCATTGTCTCGATACGTCGACCAGCGGCGATCGGCGAGGAAACGGTAGAAACCCAAATCCGACTGGAATTGCAACAGGCTGGCGGCTTCGACACTCTGTACATCGCTGAGGACTTCCGTGAGGCCTCGATTGGATGTCATTGATTCGATCGGTGCGCGCAAGACTCGCAATTGTGCCTGAATCTTGAACCCCGGTTCCGCTTCGCCGATTTCTCGAGTCTCATCGATTTGGATGGCAAGCCACGATATATAACCCGCTTGCCGGTCCATGACGGCTTTGCCATCGATGGTCAATTCGGTCGCCACATCTCGAACCGACGCGGTTAGTTCCCCCTTTACCTCGAGCTGGGCTTTCTCCTTGTCCATGTCGACCAAGCAAACGGTCAGTTTACCTTGATGGATCGCGTCCAGATTTAATAGCCTGCAGGCCATCGCATCGTCGACAGTCCATTTGTCAGCAATGGAAACTTCTTGGTCGGTCAGCAGTTGATCCAGATACATAGTGGTCAAAGATCCTTCGACGAGATCCCGTTCCGCTGCAAACAGCGGATTGGCCGGTGCGGCAGTCACAAGCCCTCTTGCAGTGCCGAGCTTGGCAATTTCACGGCATGGCTCCCGCAATGCCGTTTTTGTGGTGTGCTGATCCACGGTGATTTCCGACGTCGCCTCGTGATAGTATTGGGCTCCGGCGGTTTCCGTGTCACCCACTCCCAAGCGATACTGTTCGTCATAATCCAAGGTGGAAGTCGATGTCACCTTGGCCGTTCTCGCTACTAACTGTTTGCCATCTTTTCGAGTCGTAACCGATCCCTGGGCCTTGAGCCGAACTTCACCGGTAAGCTCCAAGACGCTTCGAATGCGATAGCTTTCAAGTAAGCTGCTGCTTGATCCATCGTCTACAGGACCTGGCATCACGGCTCTAGCAGCGTTCGAATGCCCGAATACTCCCAAGGTGCCGCATGCGCCGCAAGCGATCAACGACTTCAGCCATTGACGACGCGATGCGCGAAAACCAATCGAGGGAATAACGTACTGATCCGCTTTTTGTTTTGCATTCATGCTAGCATTTCCGAGGGTTCAACGACGGGACACCTTGGCCGTTAGCATCGGACATTCGCAGGGCGGACGGTTAGGAGAATCGGGACAATCGTTAAACTCGATGGCTGGGTCGACTTCTTGGAGTCCTCCAGGCCTGAAAATGGCCCCAGATGCGTCCATGTTGATGGGGTCCTTTTGACCGTTAAAATCCTTCCTGAATCTACCTGGCATCGCAGATCCTTCACCAATTTCCGTCGATTGCACCCTCGGGTGATTCACTCGGGAAGGGGTACCCCATACTCTTTTGCTCGGTTGGAACCCCGCATTAGGGTTCGAGTTGAAATCCCCACTGGAACGCCTTCCGCATGATTACAAGCAATGGCAGTAAAATCCTGTTCGAACAGACCGATGGCGTCACGTCGCAGTGCCGCGATCGCGGATGGTCGGCATCGTTTGTCAGCAAGCGGAATCCGTTGAAGGGTACCGCGAACGAAGACTCGTTGACTTGGTATCGGGTCGACGACACGACGGCGGTGTTTGCGGTTGCCGATGGATGTGGAGGCATGCGTGGCGGCGAGCAAGCTTCCCGGTTGGCATTGGAGGCATTAGGCGCTTCGATTGACGCAAGCCGCGATCGTCCCAATCGGTTACGGGCTGCGATTCTTGACGGGATCGAAGAGGCTAATGAATCCATTCGATCTCTCCGAATTGGAGCAGCGTGCACCTTGGCTGTGGTGGAGTACCATC
>VGZN01000270.1 GCA_016872635.1 Planctomycetota bacterium
AATCGCCCGCCCGCACCCTCGAAGTGAGCTATCCCAGACACTTTTTCCAGTACGGCGGATCCAGTGAAGCCCCACGTCATCGCATTTGACGATCAATGCAACTAGCCCGTAGACCCCAATGGTCATCACTACTCCGACAACCAACAGTACCCAGAGGGCGACCCAAGGTGATTTATCAGCGAGAGTCCCCAGCGTGATAACAATGATTTCCGCTGACAGAATAAAATCCGTGCGAATCGCTCCTCGGATCTTATCCTTTTCGAGTGTTACTAAATCAACGTCTTGAGTATCGACATTGGAGTCTCCGGCAGAAGGCGCAATAGTACCAACCGTCTCCTGTATTTTTTCCTTCGTAGGATCCTCATCATGCCCTGAATGCAGCCATGCGTGGACGAGTTTTTCAACCCCTTCATAGCACAGATACACACCTCCGATCATCAAGAGGGGGATAATCGCCCACGGTATCAAGGCGCTGATAAGCATCGCACCTGGAATAAGGATCATCTTGTTGACAGCCGACCCGACCGCGACCCGCCAAACGACGGGCAGCTCACGGTCTGCGGACAAACCGTGAACCTGTTTGGCATTCAAAGCCAAATCGTCCCCCAAAACCCCAGCGGTCTTGTTGATCGCGACATGGCTCATCGTGGAGATGTCATCGAGGAGCGTTGCGATGTCGTCCAGCAACGTGAATAAAGTCGCCCCAGCCATCCTATGCTCCTCGTATAGCGCCTGCATCCGCAGATGCACGCCGTTTCACCGACGGGTACTAGCCCTTCTTTGCGGCATCGTACCGCTTGCCAACTTCGTTCCAGTTAACCACATTCCAAAATGCTGCAATGTAGTCCGGACGGCGATTTTGGTACTTGAGGTAGTACGCATGTTCCCACACATCCAAGCCCAAAATTGGTGTGCCTTCAATCCCCGCGATCGCTTTCCCCATCAGCGGGCAATCCTGATTCGCAGTCGAACCGATTTCCAACTTGCCATTGTTCAGTACCAACCATGCCCAACCCGAACCGAATCGCGTCGTACCAGCAGTCGCAAACTTTTCCTTGAACGCGTCAAAGCTTCCAAAGGTTGCTTCGATGTCGGAGAGCAACGCACCCGATGGCTTGCCGCCAGCATTCCAGCCAATGACTTGCCAGAAGAATGTGTGATTCCAGTGGCCACCCCCGTTGTTGCGAACCGCGGTTCGCTTATCGTCAGGAATTGCACCTAGATTTTTGATAACATCTTCGATGGTTTTGTCCGCAAAAGGAGTCCCATCAAGTGCCTTGTTCAGATTGGTCACATAGGCTTGATGATGCTTGCCATGGTGGATCTCCATGGTCTGCGCGTCGATATGAGGTTCCATCGCATTGAATGCGTAAGGAAGCGGTGCAAGGGTAAACGCCATTGCTTGAATCTCCTGGAGGTTGATGGATACGTCGATTTACTGAATTGGATAGTTTAGGCGTGACGCCGTTTTTGGCCAGTAGGAAACCAAGGTTCAGCTAGGGTTCAGACCTGGGAAAAAACCTCGTTATCCTGGATAATCTCCCTACAGAACGCCCAAACCCTTGCCCCAAACCATTCAACTACCAGGGCCCGACCCAATTGCCATCGCCTCCCCTCCAACTCGGTGCTTCCCCGATCTCGATCGAGTTTGCCAAGGTCCAAGACCGGTTTGTCCACAGCATTGATCTCTCGGTCGAAAATGCTCGTCGTGAGTTGCTCCGTTCCGTACCCGGAGACAACGGTGATCCGTGGCCTGCCGACGCCCCACTCCAACAAGTTGTCCTGGAGTCGATTCGGCCTGAAGGTAGTCCTGTTGCGTTTGGAGTGGGACTCTCCGGCCACGGCCACTGGTCGTTGGCTTGCGAAGTTCTAACGGGCAATGCTTCTGGGTTCCAACTCGATTTCGCCTGCAAAACGAGTTCGCCTCCTCGTTCCCTTTCGAGTTGCTACAGCCTTCTCCACCAGGACGAAGGATCGGAATCAACTACTTCACGGGTACTCGATGGGATTTCTGTTTCGGGGAACTGCTGCCGTATCCCGACAGCGATCGAGCCCGCTAATGGTCCCGTTGTAGGCTACTTGATCGTGGAGGTTCAGAAGGGCCAACTCACGTATCAGCCGGATCACGCGACACTTCAAATTCGACCATTAGAACCATTGGACCATGCGGGAACCTACCGTTGGTGCTACAGCATCCGATGGGAATCCAGCTGATCCAACCAGCACGCTCACGACATAACACTGGATCAAAAAAGAATACTGGGTCAAAAAATCTGCTGTCGTTGCGAACTTTTGGTCGGGCTACGCCCCGATAAAGTTTCCGTCTTCGTCGTAACGGATGAGTGCAAAGTAAAAGAAATTGACAATCATCATCGGGAGGATGGCGAGGAAGATCTTGTGCACAAAAAGTACCAAAGCAAAAGTAGCGACCAGGTAGATACACCACAGCCACCACGTTTCTCTCAAAAAAGTTTTATAACGTTTCATAGGTGAAGATTATCGGGCAAAGCCCATCATCGGGTCAACCCAAGATCACTCCTTATCCATGGTCATAGCAACCTTCACCAATCCAGCCATGCCACCGAATCGGAGTGCGCCAGGCAAGAAATTCGGATCGCGAATCGATTGGACTTTTGCAAAATCGAATGCACCATCTCCAGGTGGTAGTTGGCCTGTTGGTAATTGAACGGCGAGATTCGGTCGCAAGACGGCCGCTGCGCCTACCAACGCAGCATTTGCGCCGTCACCGACCCACGTTAACTTCTTCAATTCGGCTCCTTGTGCGGAGTCCAACAGCGCTACCACAACCGCCAATTTTCGAAGGAACAATGGCGGGTTATATCCATAGGTATAGCAAGCCGCAGGGCGAGGATTTTTCACAAGAGTTTGCTCAGTCGCTTTCCCGTCAATCCCCCAGGCATCGGTAACCATCAGCCCCCAACCATCTTTGATCTCCGTTTGTGATCCATCGGCCACGAGACGGAGCGATTTAGAGTTGGAGGCATCGGATTCACCTGCGACCACTCGAAATAATTTTCCAACCACTTCGTTGTCGGCGTTTACGATCGAGGTGAGCTCTATCATGTTGCCAAGAAATTCCTTGTGCTCTATCGGCTGAACCTTGAGGGTGGATGCAACGTTCAAGGCAGGACTCAGTACTGTTTTCCAACCTTGCTTTCGAATCTCAGGCGACGCCTCGACCTTGGCGGCTACATCATCGGCCCATCGCTTGAGCAGATCCGCTTCGAATTCGATCCCTGCGGGTGGCTTTGGGTGCGATTCGTCCCAAACGGTCATGTCGGTATCTTTGAGGACTTGGAAGTCCTGTTCGAGGATGGGTTCTTCCATACCGAGCCCGAACAATCGGTTCATGAACGCATACATCGGCACACGCGTGACATGGTTGTAGTTATGCGGAAAGTGGGTGGCATTATGAAGACTCACGCGGTCTGCGGCTCCGTACAAACCGTACAATTTCTTGAGTTCTGGGAATCCATCCTTCGCCATATCGCGAGTCCAATCGTTTGCAGCGTTGACTCCCAAGCGCCGAGGCGCAGTAAGTGCCGCGAGTTCTACGTTTCCTGTATTCACTCTCAATCCAACAGCATTCTCGCACGTGCAACCACCCTGCATGGAGGTGCTCACCATGACGACTGGGTACGCTCCCGCAAACCGTGGTTCGATTGCGGATGCGATGAACGTTTGAGTCCCACCGCCACTGGCGCCAGTGATCGAGATCCTTTTCGGATCGACATCGGCTCGCTGAAGTAAAAACTCGAGCGACTGTATGCTGTTAATCGTCTGCATACCCATAATGTTTTGAAGCATCCCTTCGGCCGTTGGACTATAGAGAAGCCATTTGTCTGCAGCCACTTCGGGATTAGGACCGTGATTTCCGAAACCGTGGACACGTTCGGCACCGATTTGCTTGGAGTCCGCATTCCCTAACATGTCGTAATGAAATACAACGATCCCCATCCTCGCCATCTGCACGCAACGCGCTTGAAGGGGACTTCGAGCTGCTGCTTCAAATCGCTCAGCACCCGTAGCGAGCTCACGTTTCATCTCTCCATCATTGGTGTAGTAGAATCGGCCGTTGGCCCAATGCCCGTGCGGACAAAGCACGGCTGGTAATCGCTCACCTTCAGCAAGCTTCTTGGTTGGCGTATAGAGGCTTCCCGTCACATACAGCCCTGGCAAACTTTCAAAGAAAACTTTCCCGATCGCGTACCCATCCATCTCGCGCCGTGAATGGACGACAGGCTTCAGGGGTGCCAGCGTGGGCATTGGATACATCCCTAAAGAAACGAGCATTTGCTGACGCAACTCACTCGCCCGAGCCTCCCAAGCTTCCTTGGATTCAGGCACCGCAAATGGAAAATGCCCATCGAGATCTTTGATTGCATACTGTGAGTCGGGTGCGGTCGCAGGAACAACAGGTTCAGTCGCCATGCTCGAGGAACAGAGCTTCGCACGGCATAGCAATTCAACATTAAGCAATTCGCCGGCGAGCAATGGTGCCGCAATAAACAACATCCTAGCTGATCGCAACTTGGGAAAGCGGATCCTTGAAACTTTGCTCACGTTGAAACTCCTCGACGGTATCAATGGCGGGAAGGGGGGAGGGGATAGGTGGCACGAACCCCGGTTGCTCCCGAGGTTCGGACGCATTATACACCAATGAGTTCCGTCGGAGTTCCTCAAGCAAACGCCCTCGGGGGATGCAATCTGAGGAATACGACGCGGCACATTCATCTGTTCGCATCCTTCCGACATCATTCACCAGTCGTCATATCACTGGACAGAAGGTCTTCTATGGAATCGCAGTCGATCGGAACTCCACCTCCGAGAAAAACCACTGGAGGAATTTGCCAGCGATCGGCCAGGAAGGGATCGCTCTATTTTTTAAGTGCGATCGCCGTCGCTGCTGCAGGACTCGCATCGCGCCGTTACCGAGATCGATCGCCTGAGTTTCTCGCTGAGTATGCTGGCGATCCGCTTTGGGCACTCATGGTATTTTTACTGGTAAGCACTTTGGTAGCCGGTGCATCCACCTGGCTCCGAGCATGCATCGCATTGCTTTTCTCGTTCCTGGTCGAGATAAGCCAGTTGTATCATGCACCATGGATCGACACCATCCGAGCAACCAAGCTTGGCGGTTTGGTGTTAGGCCATGGCTTCCTTCGGTCCGATTTTGCTTGCTACACGGCAGGTGTCACCATCAGCTTCCTTGCCGACCAAGTGATCGACTGGTTGGTACACGCCGAGAAATTTACCACCTCTGGGCAATCGCGATAGACAGACCTGGCGGTTTAGTGCACCGAGGTGGAAGTCAAAAAAGGGAAAGGGCGACAGCGCGTAAGCTACACTCGGGTGAGGGCCAACTCATGAAGTTAGCTCAAGTGCTGATGCGAATTGCTACCCTAAGAGACTGGCGTAACCGAGATTACGGATTGATTGCGGTTGCAGCGTTGATTGCGTCAGACAGTGCTTTCTGATTGCTAACAATCCGATCTCGCATTGTCTGGATTTGTTGGAACATACTGGCGACTTCCGACCGAGTAGAAACCAAAAGATCATTCAATCGGCTAGCTTCCGCAGTAATGACGTCATTTTCTTTTTTGTACTGAGCGAAATCCTTATCGAGCTTGGACCGTTCGTCCTGTCCTAGTCGTACTTGGTTATCGGCCAAGCCTTGAGATTTTTGCATTTCGGCCAACTCTCGCTCAATCAGCTTTGCATCTTGAGTTGACAGCGTAATTTGCCTACGCAATTCGCGGAATGCATACTCATAGTCATTGAGTGGACGGACATAAACTGGCGCTAGGACTTTTACGAACCCTTGCTTCACCAATTCATCTGCAGTGGTCGAGTCGAAAACGATCTTATCCTCCGCCTTGAAGGCTACCTTGGCACCGTCCTCTCCTCGCTTTAGCCTAGCGTCAACGGATCGACCACTCAGATCAAAGTAACCACCTTCGGTTGCGTTCCTTTGGTCTTGGGCATCTACTTCGATGGTGTGGTCCTTCAAAAACTCGACACGCACGTAGACTTGTTCAGGTGGCGTTCCTTCAGGAGGTCGCCCACCATCATTGAGGTACGATTGCAAAACTCGCGACTTGATGGCATCCTTGGCATTCAACCCCGAGGGCTCCGCGGTCGCTAGCGCTGGATCAATACGAAGGAGCGTAGAAAGTTCGTTGCTATCCATCCGGCCGAAGATTGCATTATCGTCGGTCTTGGAACCCTCTGCAGCAAAGACGCCATGGGAGTCGAGTGGCATCAACTCGTAGATCGCCCAACTTCCGAACGAACCAGAAGCAATCGCATCCTGCTGCTCTTTAGTAAGGGAGTTCGTCGGCTTGAGCTTGATGACTCCGTTGCTGGATTCGGTAACCGAGAACTCACCGAAGTAGCTAGTTGGAAGAAGTCCAGTCGGATCTTTTGGATCAGCGTTTTCGCCAAAAGCGTGGATCACGGTTTGAGGAGCGAGTCCCGAGTCACCGGCAGCGGCAGGTGCTGCTCCATCGGCGCCATTGCCAGCAGCGGCAACGGGGGCTGCACCCAGTCGGTTGACAGCCAATTGCAAGGTCGCTTCGCCTGCGTTGATTTGGCCTAATGTGGCACCTCGCCAAACGCGGCCTCGCTCGATCAACAAGCGGTTCAGCTCATTAGTCACTGGAACGTACCTACTTAAATCGTCGGTGTTTGGACTGACTCGGTCTCCCCAACGTGCCGCATTCGCTTCTATTTCCTTGGCGATTACTTTCTTCTTAAGAAGCTCGTAGGCTCTCATGTACCCATTGCGACGGCTCGCAACACCGGCAGTGAAGAATAGAAAGCTCCACACTTGCAAGAACAGCAGGATCAGTAGGGTAGTATGCAATGCCCCCCACGACTTGACGGATTTCACGACCATCAAGATGAACACGACCAGCGACACCAAGACTGCCAGCCAGACGATAATACCCATTAAGTCCATGAGTTCTGCCGTGATGAATGTTCTAAAGGGGATTCAAGGGACTGACCGCATTTCCCTTTTCAGGATTAATGCCTTGTCTTAGCATAGTTGCGAATCTTCCGGTTTCCTAAGATTTTCGAGCGAATCCGATGGTAAGTTGGGTAAATTCGAGTGTCAAGCAATCTCGGTGGTGGAGATTGTGCGGGTCGTAGGATTCTCGCGGA
>VGZN01000271.1 GCA_016872635.1 Planctomycetota bacterium
TTCCCTCACTGCCATTGCCAAAGAGCCTGAAGGGAAAGTCGCTATCAATGGCTCGATCCACAATTCGAAATCGTGGAATTTGCACACCGGCGTTCGAAACAAAATCAACAGGTTCCTTTTGTGGAATGAAAACTTGTACGCCTAAGGCATTTTGAGCGTCACGCCAGTTGGGGTCAACGCTCCAAAAGGGCCCGATACCTTGCTGATGAAACAGATGATTCAGGTTATTGGCGACGTCAAATTGATTTGATTTATTTGTCGGCCTACGACCAGGTAGAGTGCCGACATCGTCCGCAATATGGGCATCCAAGTAATTCCATAACCTAAGCCATGGTTGATCATCTAGCTCCAAAACTGGCATTTGGT
Source organism: Planctomycetota bacterium (assembly GCA_016872635.1). Taxonomy (GTDB): domain Bacteria; phylum Planctomycetota; class Planctomycetia; order Pirellulales; family Pirellulaceae; genus JBKCUI01. The sequence goes on from VGZN01000271.1 coordinate 367, forward strand.
TCGCAAATCCTCTCGGAAATGCAAAACCGAAATCGAAACACGATAAAATTCGGTGCTGGTTATTTTGTTCACAGTGTTGGCATGAAAGCTGGATTATCCGATCGATCGCTTCCGTGCGACTTCGAGGGCTTTCGGTATTTGGTTCGAGTGCATCAGCTAAGCCATGCGCGATCCAAATACAATTCGGCCTGTTTGCCTTTCGGCTGTCCCTCCTGACCAATCGACCATGATGTAATAACTAAAAAGTGGCACTGGACTTATCCTTTTAATGTTACATCGTTGTACTTTTCGAAAACCGGCACTCCAACTGTGAGCAACTGCGAGCGACTTCGAACTCACCGCAAACAATCATTCCACCTAGGAGAAATCCATGATACCAATCTGATTCGATTTCTTCCGGCGGCTCTCGAAACAATGGATTATTTACGTCAAACGTATCTTCTTCCACGACTTACACCTCGCCCCCAACGCCTTTAAACTTCTCCACAAAGGCTGCGATCCTCTGGAAGACGCTCTGCTTCTTCGTTAGGTATTGCGGATTGAGCGGGCTCATCTTCGGCAGGATTGCGTTGAGTTCGGTGCCATTTTCGCTGGCAAACTCCCGTTTCAACGAGGTGCTGATATATCGCTTGGCTGCTTCCAAATTCAGGTTTTCATCAACAATCAGCTCCTTGGCTTCACGCTGTTGCTCGGCGCGGGCAAATCCGAAAAATGCCTCTATCACGCAGGCTTTGTCGGGAAGGTCATCCAGATTCGCCTGGTTGATGAAATCAACGACCAAGCTTTCCTTGGCACGGTTGCCAACACTCGCGCGAATCAGACGACGAACTTCATCGACCAGATTCACTTTGCTCTTCGTTTTCTTGGTGTGCTCGAAAATCAGCTCCAAGATGTAGTCGAGGTTGATCTCTTGCGACTTTAGCAAATCCACCTCGAAGACTACATCGTTCCAATCGATGCTTGACTCTTCCTTTTCCTTGCCGGCTTTTTCGCGTCGCAGCCAATCGCGGATGTCGTTGTAGGTGGAACGGTAATCCTGGATCTTGCGATCGGCTGGCAAGTTGATGCTTTGCAATGCAGCCAGATCCTCGTCGCTCAAATGATGATCCGCCTTGAACTCTTCCACTTGTTGAGGTTGCTCGGTATCGAGCGTCTGCAACGCTTTCAGGCTGGCGAACTCGTCGAAGTTCTGCAGGATGTTTTCAACCCGTAAGTACTCGCCAAACAACTTCACAAACTCCTTTTTGTCTTTCTCCTTGACGATTTGCTCTGGGTTTGGAAACCGTTTCTCTAGCTCGGCAACCACTTCCTTGAAGCCACGCCGAGCTTCACCGGTCACGATGTCGGTAAAGCCTTCCATGTACTCCTTGTAGCTCTTCTCCAGCACCACGTTCTTCGTGTTGCTGTCGCCGAAAAGAGTGATCGCGTCAATCGTTGCCTGCTGCAGATCGCGGAAAGTGACGATGTTGCCAAATGTCTTGGTAGCATCGTAGATGCGGTTTGTCCGCGAATACGCTTGGATCAGCCCATGGTAGCGCAGGTTCTTATCCACAAAGAGGGTGTTTAGCGTCGGGGCATCGAAGCCCGTGAGAAACATCCCAACCACGATGAGCAAATCGATCTCCCGCGATTTGACTCGCTTGGCCAAATCGCGGTAGTAGTTCTGAAAACCATTGCTATCAACACTGAAGCTGGTTCTGAAGTAGGCGTTGTAATCGGCAATCGCTGCGCTCAAAAACTCTTTGGCGGTGGTGTTCATCGCCGAGACATCAAAACTCTCATCCTGAATATCACCCACCGCGTCCTGCTCTTCATTGGCTGCAAAGGAAAAGATGGTTGCGATTCTTAGAGGCTTATCGCTCTGGGCTTGCAGATTGCGAAGCGATTCGTAATACAGTTTTGCAGCGTCCACGCTGGTTACTGCGAACATGGCATTGAAGCCTGCTGAACTCGCTCGCAGGCGATGCGTCTTCTGACGGTAATGGGTCAGGATGTACTGCGAGATCTCTCGAATACGCTCCGGGTGCAGTAGAGCCTGCTTATTCTCGGCCGCCGTTAGTTTCTTTTCGTCTTGCTCCGATTCAATCGCTTTGAACTGCGGACGAACATCGTTGTAGTCGACTTTGAACTTGAGTACCTTCTCGTCACGGATCGCGTCGGTGATCACGTATGAATGCAACTCTCGGCCAAAGACACTCGCGGTTGTTTCGGCACCCAAGGCATTCTGAGGGAATATCGGTGTGCCTGTAAAACCAAACTGATAGTACCGTTTGAACTTCTTCCTGATGTTCTTCTGTGCTTCACCGAATTGGCTGCGATGGCACTCGTCAAAGATGAAGACGACGTGTTTACCATAAATCGGCAAGTCACCTTCGCCCTTCATCAGGTTGTTGAGTTTCTGAATCGTCGTGACGATGATCTTGTTGTCGTCCTTCTCGAGGTTGCGTTTGAGTCCAGCAGTACTATCGGAACCATTGACGCTGTCCGGCGAAAACCGCTGGTACTCCTTCATCGTTTGGTAGTCTAGGTCTTTGCGGTCAACGACAAAGAACACCTTGTCGATAAAATCCAGTTCCGTGGCCAAGCGAGCCGCTTTGAAACTGGTAAGCGTCTTGCCGGAGCCAGTGGTGTGCCAGATGTATCCACCGCTTTCGGGTTTGCTCCAGGTCTTGGCAGTGTAGGAACCGTTGATCTTCCATAGGATTCGCTCGGTGGCAGCAATCTGGTAAGGCCGCATCACCAGCAGCGTATTGCTGACGTCAAACACCGAGTACTTCAGCAGCACCTCGAGCAACGTGTTCTTCTGAAAGAACGTCGCGGTAAAGTCCTTCAGGTCTTTGATCAGGCTGTTGTCCGCTTTGGCCCAATTCATCGTGAAGTCGAAACTGTTCTTGTCTCGCTGCGTCGTATTGGCGAAGTAACGGGTATCGGTTCCGTTGGAAATCACAAACAGTTGCAGGAACTTGAACAGAGAGTGTTCGCTATTGAAGCTTTCCTTACTATACCGATGCACTTGATTGAAGGCTTCTCGAATCGCTACGCCACGCTTTTTCAGTTCTACTTGGACGAGCGGTAAGCCATTGACCAAGATCGTGACATCGTAGCGATTGGCATGGCTGCCCGTTTGCTCGAACTGCTTGATCACCTGCACCTTGTTGCGAGCCAAGTTCTTTTTGTCGAGCAGGTAGATGTTTTGGATACGACCGTCGTCGAACACAAAGTCATGGATGTAGTCGTCGTGTATCTTGCGAGTCTTATCGACGATCCCTTCGCTCGGTTTGTCGAGAAACGTCTCGACGAATCGAAGCCATTCGACATTGGAGAATTGCAAGTTGTTCAGCGTCTGCAACTGAGCACGCACGTTGGCCAGCAGGGTTTCCTGAGAATTCAGATCGGGCCGAAACTCGTAACCTTGATTCTGCAAATCAGTGACCAGTTCACGTTCGAGGTCATCCTCGCTCTGGTAGCTTTCAGCAACCTTCCATTCCCGGATGTACTTTTCCAGGATGATGAAGTTGTTGGATTCAGCGATGGGCTTGTATTCGGTCATGCGTCACTCGCAGTTAGATAGCTGGTTGCGATCCGTCCCAGAGCCGAGTTGCGTGTCGACGAATTCCGTTCTCTAAGACGACTGTTGACGCATTGTCGAAAGCATCTCCGATCTGGCGGATGGATCATAGCGAGGAACATATTCATGTTATGCTCCCACTTCATCAGGCTTGGGAAAGCTCAGCAGCAGGTCGCGATAGTGCTCGTACTGTCGTTGCCGCAATTCAATCTCACGTGGTAAGCCTTCGGTGAGCGAGCTCGTGAGCGCGTCGACTTTATCCAAGATGGAGACGATGCGAATCTTCTCGTCGGGCGATGGATTCGGAACGGTGATGCTTTCCAGATTCCTCTTGTTGAGCTTCGGCTGAGCGGCTCCAGAGACGTACGGTGTTAGGTCAATGCTGTTGAGATAGTATTCAAGGTATCGCCTTTCGGCGTAGCTATCGAATTTGAGAACATGTGCATGGTTATTCACCCAGCATTTCCCGCTCACGCTAAATGCGATCGGTGTACTACGCGCCAGTAGGTTTGCCCCATCTTCGGAAACTAGAAGGTAATCTCCATCGAAGATATAGTCTTTTACGTAATCGACGATTCCCGAAGCACCGTAATATGGAATGCTTCCAGGGTCTCGTAACCCGCTCGTTATTGGTTTCCTCTGGGAATCTAGATTTTCTGCCAGCTCCCCGAGCGGCTTCCATTCGACATCGCCATCGTCAAAACGGAGCAACTGATCGCGATAGTAGTTGTATTGTTTTTTGCGTGCGGTCAGCTCGGCGGTCAGCTCGGCGGTCAGCTCGGCGGTCAGCTCGGTAAAGGCGTCCAGAATCCGCACGATCTCCCCCTGGATCTCTAGCGACTTCTTCGGGTTCGATGGGCAGGGAATGGGGATGGAATAGTTCAGAATCTCAGCTTTGTCACCTCGAGGCATTTTGGCCCCTTTGGCGTGTTGCATGTTGAACGCGAAGAATTCGTCTGCTGAGAGCAGGTAGTACAGAAATGCTGAGTCTAAAAGTGCTTTGAACCCTGCACGGATTCGCACGGCAAGAACGTCTCCGCTGCATCCGCCCGCATTGGTTGCTCGCCAAACTTTTTTTAGATACGGACGAATGTTACCGAGAAGGATATCTCCAGGTTCGTATGCTGTTATGCGTTCGGTGTTTGGTAAATAACTTGCGTTGACTCGTCCACCTTTATTTGCGACGAGATTGTCCACCCCGACAAACGAAGTTGCATCAAGTTCGGTGGCATCGACTCGTGTAGCGGAATACTCAACCACTTCGCCAAGCCTTTTCCAATCCACATTTTCGCCAGAAAGTAAACGTGAGATGTAATTCAATTTGATCACGCTTCGACCTCCTCGCCTTCAATCTCAGCGACGATCGCGTCGATCTCCGAACGTAACTGATCTATCCTTGCGACGGTTGTTTTCAGTTCCGCATTGAGCTTGGCGATATCCACTCGCTCGCACGTGTCTTCGGCTTCGATGTAGCTGCTGACCGACAAATTGTAATCGTTGCTGGCGATGGACTCGAACGGAACGTTTCGAGCCAAGTGATCGATGTCTGCCTTGCTGTCGAAGACTGCCATGATCTGCTGAATATGGCCAGGATCATCCGGGTCGTCGTTGTCCGTCAGAACGTTGTTATTGGTTTCCTTCTTGAACAGACCGCTGGCGTCGATGAATTGAGTCGTCGTATCAGTCTTGTGCTTGGAGAGCACCAGAATGTTCACGGCGATGGTGGTGCCGTAAAACAAGTTCGGGGCAAGCGAAATCACTGTCTCCACATAGTTGTTGTCCACCAGATACTTACGGATCTTCTGTTCGGCTCCGCCTCGGTAAAAGATGCCAGGGAAACAAACAATCGCTGCTCGGCCTTTGCTGGAGAGGTAACTGAGCGCATGCAGCACGAACGCAAAATCCGCTTTCGACTTGGGGGCCAACACTCCAGCAGGAGCGAAACGCTCGTCGTTGATCAACGTGGGATCGTCGCTACCGATCCATTTCACCGAGTAGGGAGGATTGGAGACGATGGCGTCGAATGGCTTTTCATCACCAAACTGAGGCTCGGTCAAGGTGTTCCCAAGCCGGATATCGAACTTGTCGTAGTTGATATTGTGCAGGAACATGTTCATCCGCGCCAGGTTGTACGTGGTGTGATTGATTTCCTGGCCGAAGAACCCCTCTTCGATGATGTGAGCGTCAAACTGCTTTTTGGCTCGCAGCAACAGCGAACCCGAACCACACGCAGGATCAAGAATCTTGTTGATTTTAGTTTGCTTGTGCATCGCCAGCATCGCGATCAGCTTGGAAACGTGCTGAGGCGTGAAGAACTCGCCACCGGATTTTCCAGCATTGGCTGCGTAGTTGGAAATCAGAAATTCATACGCATCACCGAACAGATCGATCTGGCTTCCTTCGAAATCACCGAAATCGAGCCCCGCGACACCTTTCAGCACAGACGCCAAGCGAGCATTCTTGTCCTTGACCGTGTTGCCAAGGCGATTGCTGGTCGTATCAAAGTCAGCGAATAAACCTTTGATATCGTCTTCCGAGGGGTAGCCATTGGCAGACGATTCGATCGCAGAAAAGATTGCCGCCAGGTCGGTGTTCAGGCTTTCGTTGGTATTGGCATCCTTGGCGACGTTGGCAAACAACTGGCTGGGGTAGACAAAGTACCCCTTGGTTTTGATCGCGTCGTCTTTGATCTCTGGCGTGATGACACTGTCAGGTAGTTCGGCGTAACGGATGCTCTCGTCGCCGGCCTCGATGTAGCTGGCAAAGTTCTCGCTGATGAACCGATAGAACAGAGCCCCCAAGACGTATTGCTTGAAGTCCCATCCATCCACGGCACCTCGGACGTCGTCGGCGATCTGCCAGATCTGGCGTTGCAGTGCGGCACGTTGTTGGGCTCCGGTCATACGATGGTTGTTCCTTCATGGAGTGATAGTCGAAGTGTAATAGCGAAAGACGGTTCGTCGCGTGTCACGCTTTTGGCTTAACCGGCTTGGCAACCCTCTTGAGCAGCTTGACCAAGTCGCTTCGCTTGAACAGGCGATAGCCGTTCACCGGATTGCGATGCATCGGGAGTTCGCCACGGGCTGCCCAATTACGAATCGTGTTGTGGTGGACGCCAAGGTACTCGGCCGCCTCTGCGGTGTGCATGTATTCCGACAATTTGGTCATGGTCATGGCCTCAGTGCGTTGGGGGCGATTTTCGCCAGACTGCTAGTTTAACAAAC
>VGZN01000272.1 GCA_016872635.1 Planctomycetota bacterium
GATCTTTCAGCGGTTTGGGAAGTACACCACACATGCGACCTGTCGGATCGAATATTTGAACCCCTAATTCACTAGTAATGTAATAACGTCCCTTGCGATCGACGGCCAAACCATCTCCCTTAGAGGCGGCCATGTAAGGTGGCGGTTCATTGAATCGAAACTCACCATTTGGGTCGATCTGTAGTCGCAATGTCATGCTGGGCATTTTCGCATCGAGCTTTCCGTCAGCATGAACACGAAAGGTCCAAGCATGCTCGCCACCGTAATCAGAGACCACTAGGGTGCCTCCACCGTTGGATAGGGCAATCCCATTAGGAAGTGCAATTCCACTGTCCACGGGAGACACTTCACCTGACTTAGGATCGATACGTGTTACCTGCTTAGCACCTGTCTCCGTGATCAAAACCCAACCCTCTGGGGTCACCGCCAAATCGTTCGGCTTGACACCTGTCGCGACGACTTTTACATCTCCGCTTTGAACATCGATCGATATCACGCGATCTTTAGAACCTTGACACGCATACAAAAAATTTCCGTCGGGGCTGAATTCCAAACCACTGACCGACTCCTTTGCAATCGTCTTGCGAGATCCATCCTTGGCATCGATCCGCACAACCTCTGATGCTTTCATATCACAGTAGAAAAGATTCCCTTCCTTGTCGGCACATAGCGCATCTGCGAAACCGAGCTTGTCAACGACCATGTTCCAGGATTCGCCGGGGATCAACTGATTGAGTAGCGTCAGATCACCACCCAAATCGCCTCGCGTGTCGTACGTAGGCGCATGGACTTCTTTCCTCCACAACCATCGCATTGCATCCGGGAAAATGGAACTGCCATAATCATCGTTGTGCGCATACCCTTCGTCCCAATCCAGGCGAACATCGTATCCCATGTAGGTCAACGCAGATGCCATGAGTCGGTTCGACCAAGGCCAACTGCCGAATGGGTTGTCGATATCGCCGCTGGTATCGGACATGTAGACACGCAGCGGTTTAGGCTCGGTCTTGCGCACCCAGGCTGGGTAGACATTGCCTCCCCGAAGATTAGTAAAGCTACCCACGGTCGAATAGACCTTGCGAAACATGTCTGGGCGTTCCCATGCAACCGTGAACGCGCAGATAGCCCCGGAGCTAGAACCGCCAATGGCTCTCATCTCAGGATCCTTGGACAGTCGATACTCCTTTTCAACTTCAGGGATTATCTCTTCGAGCAGGAATCGAACATAGCGATCGCCAAGGCTATCGTATTCAAGGCTTCGATTGGAAAATCGTTGATCTTGAAGCGGCTTCGATATTTCATGCCCTGGGTTGATAAACACAGCGATGGTGACCGGCATCTCGCCACGCGCAATAAGATTGTCGAAGACTGTCGGAATGCGCCATCTTCCTTTTTCGTTCCTCATCCGCTCTCCGTCTTGAAAGATCATCAGCGCCGCAGGTTCATCGTCCTTGTATTGTGCAGGGACATAGATCGACCAATCGCGGGTGGTGTTTGCGAAAATCTTGGACTCCCACGGGGTCTTTGAGATCACTTTGCCATGCGGAACGGAATCCTGAGCGATGGCATCCGGATGCGGTTCCCACTTGGGCTTTGTTTCCACGATAGGTATCACTGTGGACGAAGCGTTATCGTCCCACAGCCAACGAAGGGCGTTCGGTAATTCCTCGCCTCCCCACTTGCCACTGTGCCCCCCCTCGGTCATCACCAATTGGTAGCTGTATCCCGCGAACTGGAGCGCAGCCGCCATGTCGTGGTTTCCGAGCGGCCAGTTGCCGTGGAGGTTGTTAAGGTCCTCCTTTCCTTCCTGAAGATAGACCTTGATCGGCTTCGGATCCCTTTTGGACTTACGAATCAGACCTGGATAAGCCCATCCGCCGCGGATATTGGTAAAGCTTCCGATATGGCTGAGGACTTTTCCAAACTGGTCTGGACGCTCCCAAGCGATAGTGAACGCACAAATACCGCTCGAGGAGATCCCACAAACAGCTCGATCCTTGGCCGACGTTGAAACATTTAAATCCTTCAGTGCAATCGGCAGGAACTCATCGATGAGAAATTTAGAATACCGATCTCCGAGTGAATCGTATTCAAACGACCGATTGCTACGATCGGCTGCACCGGGCTTAGCACCCGCGATAGTGCCAGGATTGACGAATACGGCAACCGTCACCGGCATAGCCTTTTGGTGGATCAGGTTGTCAAATACGACTGGCACACGAAACGCGCCATCGGCTTGCGCGTATCCGGAGCCATCCATAAAAACCATCAGGCTCGCCGGCGTTGCAGGGTCGTATTGAGCGGGTACGTAAACACTGTATTGCCGCTTGGTGCCAGGAAAGATCAGACTATCGTTGAACTCACTCGAGGTAATCTTTCCTCGAGGCACGCCGGGTTGAACTTCGCGATCGTCAGAGGCATCAAAAAATCCGGATGCGGTGCTGCAACCGATCCAAGCAATCGCGATAAGTAACTTAGGAAGGATTTGCATATCAAGGTTCACGGTGGGAGGATGGAAATTCGAGTGGGAACCGGAGCGTCACTAAAGATTCTACCAAGAGTCCGCACCATCGTGGCACGACGCTCCGCCGTCGTGAAAAAACTGCAACCAAAGTAGCACGACGCTCCGCCGTCGTGAAATGAACATACACATCGCATCACTACCCTCCGCGTCGCAACTCGCCACGTCAACAGCCATCCGACGTTGTAAACAACGTCAGAACACGACGGCGGAGCGTCGTGCTACTATCTACCAAACTGCACCGTGCCTCCAGTGCAATCGGAATTTAGCCCTAGATGGTCAATCTACAATTCCACGATTCTGCCAACGTTCGTACGTTGAGCTTTGGGGATATGGCCCCCCGAAGTCACGAATGCGTTTCCACGTGTAATCGCAACACTCAGGATTCGATTCGCGAAAAGCCTTTCGGCCCCGTACGGTTTCAAACAGACTCGCATGGGCCCAACGCGATACTGCCACGATCTCGCGTTTCATGTTCCGATCCAGCATAAATCCGTGCCAACCGGTGCAGATCCGGTATCGCAACGCAAAGATACTGATGGCGAACAACCGAGGGTGCAGATCCGTTTGCGGATTGATCTGCAGGTAGGTTGGAGAATTCATTTCGCACATCGTGTAGAAGTAACGCATAAGAGAATGCTTCCCCCGATCCTGTAATTCCTCGGGAGTCCGATTCGCGACCAAGGGTGCGTCCCAACCAAGCTCCATGCATAAGCGTCGGAGTTTCGTGAAGGCCTCATTAGGCGATAGTGGTCTCATGAATAGCGTCCTTCGAGCAATTCGAGATATAGTAGAACGACGCTCCGCCGTCGTTAAACAACCGGAACCAAAGTAGAACGATGCTCCGCCGTCATTTCTCCGTGCCCCGTAAGTTTTCTCCTTGCCATTTAGACTATCGTGAAATTCAGGGCAAGCGAATCTGCGCGTCGATAGTACACTCAGGAAATTCGGAATGTAACTCATCGAGCATCTCTTGCGAAATCTCCGGAGCGTAAATGTCAATATGCTTAAGCCAATAGATCTCGTGGAGTATTGGATACAACTTTCTGATTTCCGCCTCCCCAATATCATTGATTAGGATCCGTACATTATGCAGATAATGGGTTGGGGCAATGAAGCCATCCCACTTATTGCCCGCGATGAGTTGGTTGAATTTGGCTTGCGACTCCCTTCCATTGCGTGCTGGAGCAAACCAACTAACTTCGAGGGTTCTTTGGCAAACGAACACGAGCCCAAGCAATACCATGACCAAAAAGATCGTCCGAAGCTTGAACTGCATCGCTAGCGAGCTCCTTCATTAGATGAATGCTGTCGCTCATGCAACCATCGCAACTGCCACAGGATCGACATTGAAAGATTCGACAACACCAAGGTAGCACGACGCTCCGCCGTCGTGAATTGCCGAACTCCTATGTCCGGCGTTAACTGCCACGATTTCCCGCGTTTTGTCCTGGCAACGTGTTGTCAACGCTGAGCGTGAGATTCGAGTCACAGCAGAGATAGTATCGCCTCCACTGTCTCGAGTAAGTCTCGGAAATTCTTTTCTCACGAAGGCTCGAAATCACCCGGTTGCCGCCAAGAGACGTCGATTTGAGGAAACGCCCGATCCGCAACATCCAGTCCTTTACTTGTTTGTCATTTCGCTTTGCAATTTGGCCAAGTGCCTCAGCCACTCTTTGTCAATCGCTTGATGCACGACGACTTTCCCCCTCACAACTTCAAACACAGTGGATTTCCAGAGTGTTTCGTCGTTTCCGTGTTGCACGAGTGTTGATGGATACTTCGTGATATACGCGCGACGCGATCTTTTGGTTTCGAAATTAGAGCGATGAAGCATTGGAGCCAAGATCTTCGCCAAACCTAAACGGACGGCGAAGGCAGTGAAAAACGTATAGTCCCAGCATAAATCCGATAATTCCACGAGACAGCACTGACCTGAAACTCCATTCGTGCTTTTGTACCTTTAATGATCTGTGCTCGTGTCAATTCCCTTTGTACGCAGCAAAAAGTAAGGTCCATATCACGCCACTTGTTCGACTCCCACATCAGACAAGGATTTGTGCCGTCGCCGAATGGAATTACCTTTCCGGAACAGATCCCCCAACCAAGTTCGGTTGAGAGTGTCTGGAGCATTTGAATCATCGGCAACGTAGGCAGTGGCAAGAACTTCATTGTGCAAATTGACCGATTCGACGAAAGAAGATATTGACCGAGGGGGAGGAATGGAAGCTGGATGAGACCAAGACGCGACGATCAAGCCCTTCAGCCCTTTCGATCGCCTAATGCATTCTATCGTTTACGCGTGATCCCGTCGTCGTCTGCGTCGCCACCGACATTTGCCCACATGTCCCCGTTATCATCGCCGAGGGGGTATTCGCAAACAGCCGGAAACAGCCAGCGAGGTCGAGTACCGCTGCGTTGAGTACGAGTACGAAAAAACCCAAGCGGCTGCGCTCGTACTCAGTCCGCATCGCGGACGGTACTCGTAATCGTACTCGTAATCGCTGCTCCTTGGTCAACCCGATGATGCACTATCCCATCATCACCATCGGGCTGCTCTTTGTTCGATCCAATAACAACGATTTCCCAACGACTTCTTCCCAGTGGGGGTAACAACTGAGGGCTACCATCTCGATTTATTTCGCTCCAATCTCCTCTTTGTCGCGTTGGGGCAGAGCCCCAACGAAGTGGGCTGGGGGGCGGAAGGGTGGTAGCTGCCAGTCGTGGCTCCACTGGCTCAAGGCAAGTGGAGGCCGAACATTGCGATGAAGGAAGAAATCGAAGAAAGGCTTGCGAGGACGATAACAGCCGGAAACAGCCAGCGAGGTCGAGTACGATAAAATCCCAGGGGACCTCAATTGCGTCGCTCCGCGATGGACCGCGGACAAGTACGGATTCCCAATCTTTTCCCCAGGAATCGCTTTCAAAACGGTGTACCTAAGTCCTCATTGGATAGGCAATCACCATCTCGGTATAATAGGACATTATAGAAATGGTTGCGGCACGAACAAATGATCGTGTGCAATCGATTCCCCTCCCTCCCCGACCGTCTAGCCATTGATTGGCATGCAGTCCTGGCCTCGCGAAAAAAACCCCGCCTATGAAGTGGTGATGATCGATCCAACGAAGAAGTTTGCACCGCTCGATTTCAAGCTTATCGAGTCATCCCGCCCCCCCTCCGGACCTTTGGAGATTTAATGCTTCCCAAAATCCAAGTTATCCTCATCAGCTTGATGGTAAGCTTGTTGGCTTACGAAGTCCACGCGGACGACCTCTTCGCAGATCGCGTGGCGCCGCTGCTCGAGCGTCGGTGTTTGAATTGCCATAACGACACGCAACGAGAAGGTGGCTGGTCATTGCAAACGGCATCCACGGCGTTCGAAGATGGATACATCCAAGCGGGCAACGCTGCCTCAAGCCACTTGATCGATCAGATCGCTACCAACAACGGCAAAGCAGAAATGCCTAAGGATGGTCCCCCCCTGACCGACGAAGAAGTGGATTGGGTTCGCGAGTGGATCAACGCCGGGGCCCAATGGCCGGAGAACCGTAAACTGGAAGCCGCGCGAGTATGGAATTTTGACTGGTGGTCCTTCCGGAATCCAACGCTTCCATCCGTTCCATCGATCCAAGACCCGTGGATTCGCACCCCGGTCGATGCATTCATCCTTCAACGCTTGAAAGAGCAAGGACTCACCCACTCGCCGGATGCCGACCGCCGAACCTTGATCCGACGTGTAACGTTCGATCTCCTCGGTTTACCTCCCACCCCCGAAGAAACCGAATCCTTTGTCAACGATCCCAATCCACTCGCTTATGAACAGTTGGTAGAGCGTCTCCTCGCATCCAAGCATTACGGCGAACGCTGGGCACGGCATTGGCTCGATATCGTCAAGTATGCCGACACCTGCGGTTACGACAAAGACAAACTGCGCAACAACGCGTGGCCGTATCGCGACTACGTCATTCGTTCGTTTAATGACGATAAACCTTACTCTCGCTTTATCCAAGAGCAGGTCGCAGGTGACGCGTTGTACCCAGGTAATCCCGATGGCATCCTCGGCTTGGGTTTTATCGCCGCTGGCCCGTGGGATTTTATCGGCCATGTCGAAGTTCCCGAAACCAAGATCGATGGCAAAGTGGCCCGCAATCTCGATCGGGACGACATAGTAAGCAATACGATCAACACCTTTTGCAGTCTCACCATCCAATGCGCTCGATGCCACAATCATAAATTTGACCCCTTTACCCAAGAGCACTACTACGGGCTTCAAAGTGTCTTTGCCGCCGTCGATCGAGCGGAGCGTCCTTACGACCTCAACCCTGAAATTGAGAGACAACGAAAGGAACTGGATGCTATACTCGCCAAAGCCCGCTCCGATTTAGCGACGCTTGAGAAAGAAATCGAAACGGACGCAGGACCTCAATACAAAGAGTATCGCGAACAGATCGCATCGATCCGTTCCAAACAAGTTGTCACCAAGGATGTGGAGTTTGGTTACCATAGCGCGATCGCCGCTTCCGCGAGTGATAACAAGTGGGTTGAGGTTCAACTAGTGAAGCCTGCTCGGGTTACCACCGTCGTCTTACATCCC
>VGZN01000273.1 GCA_016872635.1 Planctomycetota bacterium
TATCGCTCGGGCGGGACAATCATGGCAAGATTGGTTTTGCCACAGGAACTAGGAAAAGCAGCCGTCAAATACGTTTTAGCCCCGTCGGGTGATTCCAGACCCATGATGAGCATGTGCTCGGCCATCCAGCCTTGGTCGCGCGCAATGGAGCTCGCAATTCGCAGCGCAACGCATTTCTTTCCGAGCAGAGCATTGCCGCCGTAGCCACTACCGTACGACCAAACTTCGCGTGTTTCCGGAAAGTGAACGATGTACTTCTCATCGTTGCAGGGCCATGGTACATCGGAGCAACCAGCGTCGAGCGGTGCTCCAACGCTGTGCAAGCAGTGGATAAAGGGCATATCTGAGCCAAGTTTCTCAAGGACTTTTGTCCCCATATGGCACATGATCCGCATGCTGATGACGACGTACGGAGAATCGGTTAACTCAACGCCGACGAGGGCTAATGGGCTATCGATAGGTCCCATGCAAAAGGGAACGACGTACATCGTTCTGCCGCGCATGCACCCGCGAAACTTAGCGGTGAGTTTGGCCCGCATTTCCTCAGGTTCGTGCCAGTTGTTGGTCGGCCCAGCATCCGTCTCTCGCCGCGCGCAAATGAACGTCCGCTCTTCCACCCGCGCCGTGTCGGATGGATTGCTTCGAGCCAAGAACGAGTTCGGGTGCAAGTCAGGATTGAGCTGGAGCAGTGTTCCCGACTCCACCAATTGCTCGGTCAGTCGATTCCATTCGGCTTGGGATCCATCGCACCAAATGACATTGTCCGCTTCGCACAGCAACGCTGTCTCCATGACCCAAGTCGCCAAGCCTTGGTGCTGGATAGTTGCTAATGGTGTCGTCGATATCGCTGCTGTTCCCACTGTGGTTGTCCCCTTGCGAGTTGCCGGTGGTCGAATGTGGCTCGGTTGGATCAACGGCCTGCTGACAGTGCTCCCTCTCCAGAACTAACTCAAACCCTAAGTATCGTACCCCATCCTCGAGCACTCAGGTACTCCATCACGGATCAACCGTCGCCGTCGCAGCCCAAGTCAGGCGAGCACTCTGTAAGACGCGGCAAAAGACGCAGCCTATTGTTGGAAACCGCACACAATGCGCGTGAGTAGGCAAGTATTGAATCCCTAATCCTGCCCCTTGCGATTGGAACGCTTCGTTTTTTTATCGGTGAGTCCTTCGAACGACGATTTTCGGCGAAGGAGATGGTGGTAGTGCTGCGCAAAGCGGTGAGCTTCGTCACGGACATACTGGAGCAGTCGCAATGCGAACGATTCCCGTCCGAGTCGGATCGGTTCTTTTTCGCCGGGGCGGAAAATTTCCTCCTCTTTTTTGGCGAGTGAGACCATCACGGGTGGGGATATGTCGCAGTCTCGGAAGGCAGCAAGAGCCGCGTTGAGTTGGCCTTTGCCGCCATCGATCATCAGCAGATCGGGAAAGGCTTCCTGCTCGTCGTGAAGTCGTTTGAATCTTCGAGCGATGACTTCATGGATGGAGCGAAAGTCGTCGATTCCATCCACACCTTGGATTTTGTACCGGCGATATCCAGGTTTGAACGGCAAGCCATCGAGGAACTGCACCAGCGACGCTACCGTGTCGCTACCGCCGAGATGTGCGATATCCACCCCTTCGATGACACGTGGTTCGCGGTCCATTCCGAGCACCTTCTTCAAGGCTCGCATCCCTTTTTGAGGATCGATGTAAAACACTTCTGGTTGCGCGTGCGTATCGATCTCGCCTCGGCGATCAAGATTTTCCAGCAACCGGATTTCATCGCGCAGCCGCGCAGCGCGTTCGAAATCGAGTTGGGCGGATGCTTCTTTCATTTCATCCCGCATCTGAGCAAGCAATCGAGTACTACCTCCCTCTAGGAATGTCTGCAATCGCCGAATATCTCGACGGTAGTCGGCCTTGTTGATGCGCAAATTGCAGGGAGCGGTGCACTGGTCGATGGATGCCAGGAGGCAAGGTCGAAACCATTGCCAGCGCGGATCGGCATCATCGATGTCGAGCGAGCACGTTCGAAACTTGAACACACGCTGCATGACTTGCAAGGCGCCTCGAAGTTGACCAGCACTGGTGAATGGTCCGTAAAGCTTGGCTCCTTTGTCGCGCGGTGTTCGAGTCACTTCGACCCGAGGAAACGCCTCGTGGGTGGTGATCATCAAATACGGAAACGTTTTGTCGTCCTTGAGGTCCTTGTTGTGACGCGGCTGAATGTCCTTGATCAAACGGTTTTCGGTCAACAACGCGTCGACTTCATTGCTGCATTCCATGAAGTCGATGTCGGCGATCTCGTGGATCCAATCAGCCGTTCGTATCTCTTGAGCTGCCGCCGCAAGAAAGTAACTGCCAGCCCTCGCTCTCAAGTTTTTTGCCTTGCCGACATAGATGACGACCCCGGACGCATCTTTCATCAAGTAGACGCCGGGGCTCTGAGGGAACTCCCGGACCTTTTCTGCCGATCGTCGAAACCCGAGGTTCCCCGAAAGCAAGTCCTGGATGCGCCCTAACAACTCCGGAGTTGGGGATGCAAGCAACTCGTCGCCCGCTTCGTCCAAATACAAGTCTCCTTGACCCTCTTCGCTTGTGGAGTCCTCGCTGGATTGGTCCTCGCTGGATTGGCGGGCACGACCCGGCTGCCCGTCGTCGGTCAAGCGAGGTTCATCGTTTAAGCCATCCTGTTCTTCTGGATAGGTCATCGCTGAAGGTTTTCGACGCTCCGTCGGTCTTGAGAATATAGTTTTGAGTTGTCAATTTCAGAGGATTCGAAACGGCTAGTCCTTGGGTTGGTATTTCTAAACGCTACCTCTGACCAGGCTTCGCGGCGAGTCGGATTTTTCGTCGGTATTTCGACAAGCAGGCATTCCAGGCGACGACACCCCTCTTTGGGGTGGTTTTTTCTTTGGGCGTCTTGGCTGAATGTTCCATTTTGCCTCTTGTGGATTTCGCCCGCGGTTGGTTATTGTTTGATCAACTTCCAACGATGGATCCTCAGCTATTGATTCCCTATGCCTGAACTTGGTTCTCGCACCGAAACAACGATTCGCTATTTACGGGCTGCTCGGCCAACGATTCTACCCTCTCTGCTCCTTTGCGATTTCGCAAATCTTCAGCGAGAGGTGGAATTGCTTGAGGAAGCCGGCGTTGAAGTGCTTCATTTGGATGTCATGGACGGTCATTTCGTGCCGAATTTGACCTATGGTATGCCGATCGTCCAGTCATTGCGACGGATCACGGAATTGAAGATCGACGTTCACTTGATGATTTCCGATCCGGCACAATACGCGGTGCAATTTGTCGACGCAGGTGCAGATAGCATCACATTTCACGTTGAAGCGACCCCGGATCCGAAGCCGATTCTCGACAAGATTCGGGGCGACGGTGTTGCGGCGGGTCTAGCGATCAATCCAGCTACCCCATTCGAAGATCTTTTGCCCCATGTTGCTAGTTGCGATTTGGTGTTGGTGATGAGTGTGGCCGCTGGGTTTGGTGGCCAACCCTTTAATCCAATCGCTTTGGAGCGGTTGAGTTATCTCCGAACCAACTTCGGACCTGAATTACTATTGGAGGTGGATGGAGGGATCAATGTCGACACGATCGGTCCCGCTACCGCTTCTGGAGCCGACCTGCTCGTTGCAGGATCTGCAATTTTCCGCGAGGCTGATTATTGCCAAGCGATGACGCGTCTCCGGTGCAAGTTCCAAAGCGTGAACATACCGTGAGTACGGCCTACTCTCTTTCGGAGTTTTGTTTTGTATGAGTAAAGTTGTGGTCGTTCGTCCAGGTTCGACCTCGTTCGATGAACAAGATCGCATGAAAGGGTGCTTGGATATCCCCCTTTCGACCGCCGGACTCGTGCAAGTCCGCAAAATGGCGAGTGAAATGGCGCATCTTCCAATCACGGTTGTTTACTGTGGTCCATGCGAATCCGCTCAAGCGACCGCGAGGGAGATCGCTGATGCGACCCGTTGCCGCTGGAAGATCTGCGAGTGTTTCCAAAACCTTGATCATGGGCTTTGGCAAGGCAAGTGCATCGAGGAGATTAAACGTCAGCAACCTAAGCTGTACAAGCAAGTGCAGGACAATCCCCGAGCGTTTAGTCCACCTGGTGGCGAGACGATCGACGAAGCTGAATCTCGCATTGCTAAGCAGCTTGCAAAATTGAAAAAGAAACATGCCAACGAAACCATCGCGGTCGTGATTCCCGAGCCGATGGCGACTTTAGTGGCTAGCAAGCTCAAGTCGGTTGATTTTGAAGACCTATGGAAGTCGGAGTGCGATAAAGGATCATGGGAAATCATCGGCGATAGCCAAAACTCCCATCCCCGCAGTGGCGACACCCCGGAACCTGTCGGAGGGGCTGGACAACGCGGTTGAGCCCGTTGCGACTAGCGTCCCCGTTCACTTTGTGAGAAAACACCCTCTGCGTGCTGTTTCCAGAGAGGGTATTTTGACGCCCCCGAACTTAAAAACGTACGGACGGTATTGCGACCCGAGTAAACTGTCGAAGTAAACTCCGAACACGAGCAATTCAATGGCTATTGTGGATACTCCAATTCGCACCAATTCGAACACCGAAGAGACCAAACGACGAGGCATTCCCGAAGGTCTCTGGATCCGTTGCCCTGGTTGTGGCAACTCTATCTATCGCAAAGAGCTGGAAAAGAACCTCAACGTTTGCCCAAAGTGCCGATACCACAACTACGTCACGGCCCGAGAACGCATTTCGCAGTTGCTCGATGAGGGGACGTTTGAGGCCTATGATGAGCATGTCCTGCCCACCGATCCACTTCGGTTCTCCGACAAGAAGTCCTATGCGGAACGGCTTTCCGCGGAGCAGTCGCGGACCGGTCTGACCGATGCAGCTCTTTGCGGATTAGGGATGATCCGTGCACGGCGCGTCGCAATTGCCGTCACCGATTCTGCGTTCATCATGGGAAGCATGGGGTCTGTTGTCGGTGAACGACTTACTCGGTTGATCGAACGAGCGACCGAGCAATCGCTTCCGCTGATCATCGTCAGTGGTTCCGGAGGTGGAGCACGCATGCACGAAGGTATTCTTTCCCTTATGCAGATGGCGAAAGTGTCGGCAGCGTTGGCTCGCTACCATACCGCCGGCGGTCTCTACATCAGCGTCCTCACCAATCCAACCATGGGCGGCGTTGCAGCAAGTTTCGCAAGCCTCGGTGACCTCGTTTTCGCCGAACCGAAAGCCTTGATCGGTTTCGCAGGTCCACGAACCATCAAAGCCACCATCAAGATCGAACTCCCGGAGGGTTTTCAAACCAGCGAGTTTTTGTTGGAGCATGGCTACATCGACCGCATCGTTGAACGCTTCCGACTCAAGACCGAGATTGCAGCTGCGATCGACTATTGTGGCAAGCGGTAATCGAGTGCCCCTCGGGTCCTAATCGGTGACCATGAAAGGTGATGGGCGATTGGAGTGAGTATGTCTCTCATCGCTCGCGCTCCGCGCGCATTCCCAGAAGGCCTCTTTTCTACTCAGACCCGCTCGGTGACCCGCTAATCAGTGGAATCCAGGCCTCGGCATGCTCGCAAACTTCGGTGATTCTCAAGCCGAATTTATCCCCGACTTTGACCACTTCCCCCTCAGCGATTTTTTGACCATCGATTTCTAGGGCCAACGGTGCATCGCACGATTTCTCGAACTGGATCATGACCCCCGGGACAAACTGCAACACCCGATCCACTGGGACGGGCTGCTGGGCCAATGTCACATGAACTTCTGCTTCGATACGAAGCAGGCTCTTCCAAAAGTTCATTTTGGCTGGGTCGTTTGTAGTTAATGGTTTGGTGGCGGCCATCCGCTTGCCTAGAGTCTTGGAAGTTTGCAAAAAATGCTTTCAAAAAGTGCCAACGACGATCGTCTCTCCTTCCATTCGCCCTCCTATCCAGGAAAACTTGAACGTTTGTTACGAAAATAACCCTTCAGGAGCCCCGCCTCATCGGCCCTTTTGCGTGGAATAACAAGCTCTTTCGTCGGGTAATCCGGGCAAATCGACTTTGCGAAGGACCACAATCGACGATAATGGCGGCCTCGAAAAATTGGCGCTCATCGGGATTGCTTGCTTTCCTCTGTGCGCCAAGACCAGGCAGGCAACGCGTATACGGCACGTCGTTCCCTCATTGCTGGAAGCACAGTGCCCCTGGAAATGGAAAGGCTACGAGAAAGGTAACGCCATGAGCACAGTCACGATCGATTCTGCGAGACCTTTTGCAGCTTATCGCGAGTTGGGAAACCAAGAGCTTCGAGAGCGGATTCAGAAAGCCAAACGGGAGCTCGGCTCGAGCTTGTTGATTTTGGGGCACCATTATCAGCAGGATGAAGTCATCGAGCACGCAGATTTGACGGGGGACTCGTACCAGTTGAGCAAATTGGCGGCGGATAGTCCGGATTGTCGGACGATCGTGTTCTGTGGTGTTCACTTTATGGCCGAGACAGCAGACATTCTTGCCAATCGTCCGGAGAAATTGGAGGCGAGGCATGGGACGCGTGTGCGCGTCGTGTTGCCGGACATGGCGGCCGGTTGCTCGATGGCCGACATGGCCGCAATACGCCAAGTCGAATCGGCTTGGGAGCAACTTGGCGAGGTGATCGATAACTCCGATATCACCCCGGTAACGTACATCAACAGCGCGGCCAGCTTAAAGGCTTTCTGTGGAAAGCACGGTGGTATAGTCTGCACCAGCAGCAACGCGAAAGCCGTTTTGGAATGGTCGTTCAAGCAACGCAAGCGAGTCTTTTTCTTTCCTGATCAACACCTTGGCCGAAACACATCGCTCAAAATGGGGATCCCCGTCGAACAAATGCCGGTATGGAATCCACATGAAGAAGTCCTCGGCGGCAACACGGAAGAGGCGATAGCTTCCTCGAAGGTGATCCTTTGGAAAGGACACTGTTCCGTCCATCAGATGTTCCAAGCTACCCACGTACATCAGTTCCGGGAAAAGATTCCTGGCATCAAGATCTTGGTCCACCCAGAATGCCCCCAAGAAGTCAACGATATCTCCGATATTTCAGGATCCACAAGCAAGATCATCGAGACTGTACGCAGCGCGCCAGCGGGTACAAAATGGGCTATCGGTACCGAGTTGCA
>VGZN01000274.1 GCA_016872635.1 Planctomycetota bacterium
GCGCGTGCGGTTGCGGATTCGCCCACACATCAAAATCGACCCTGCGGCGGCGCTTGCGAGCAAGATAAATTCGCTGAGATCAACCCGGGTCGAAAAAGCGATCACCAGCGAAACGGCAGCCATCAGCATCAGTGCCGTTGGGCGACCGTACGCTATCGTAGCCGCGATAGCACAAAGGGTGACCGGGATAATTTCCGCCCGGAATGGGTCTTGGGCACAAAGCACCGACACGATGATGGTAACCACACAAAGGCAGAGCAATCGAACGAAGTCAGCGGTTTGCGAGATGATCCGCTGGTCTAAAGATTGGTAGATAAAAAACCCGCACAGGAAATAAAGCGCGGTGATCATTCCGACAAAAGCTGCGAGGCGTTGCAGTTTCGAAACCCAACTCATTTGGCTTATGTACGCTTGATGTTCCGCTTGAAGCAGCGTCATCTCCTTGGTGCCAAGAGGCTTGCCGATCGGAACAAGCGCACTGAAAGCTGGATCATAGGAGATCATTGCAGGCTTCACGTTGTTGATCGCATCGAGTCGAGCTTTGTTGCTCAAATCCTCTCGAAGCGTTAGCGTCACCGGGAGGCGTGACGCCAGGTAGTTGTGAACCATTCGCGCCAATACGACTGATGATGGGGTACCAAATTGATTTTTGAACTCACGTTCCAAAGAGCCTTTGAGCGTAACTCCAACCTCGGCGATTCGAATTCGAGGCAGATCGACTTCGACCGCGCTGGTTTCGTTCCCCAGTTGGATCACGCGAATAAATCGCTGGTTTCCTATTTCGCTGTCGTGGCTCAGCGAAATCAGCAACCCGAACTCCTCGATTGGATCGAGGATCTCTCGCATGGCGGAATCGTATTTGGAGATATCGGCGTCGGTACTCAGGGTCTTCTTGACCGCCTCGAGAGCTTGGTCATACGTCAAGGGTGTCTCTTCCATGTCCAAAACAGTAACGCCAAAACTGTCGAGGATCTGCGTTTGCAGTTTGGTAAGCGCGATCGAGTCGGCAGCGTCACGGATCGCAAACAAGGCGTCTTTGATTGCTCCTCGCAGCTGCACGAGGGGCTCTTTGCGATTTTCGTAAATGCAAAGGACCTCTCGAGCCGCTTGAATACTAAGCGCGTCGGTCTTGACCTCATCCTTAACCTTAAAAGGAACTCGGGCCAATATAGCTCGTTGCGGCACGAAGCCTTCGCGATATGCGAAGGGAGGCTCCCATCCTTGGATGAAGATCGTCACGATCGCGGCAGCGATGATCGCGGCAGCAAAGCGAATGATCGAATCGTACTTGGTGATCCGTTCGAACCAATCGTACCAGCTTTGTTGGTCGATCTTAAAGCTGGCGGCTCGTTCGCTGCGAGTTTTCGAAGTGGATGGAGTGGACATAGACGCAGGTTTCACCGGAGTCCCGTTAGCCAAGGGGGCTCTCGGCGAAGTCGAGCAGGCATCCTATCGAAGTGGGGTCGGTGGTTTTCGGTGGGCGGGATTTTGACCAGTACCGTCGTAGGCCGCCACGATTCTTTGAACCAATGGATGACGCACGATGTCGGTTTCATTGAGTCGGACCATAGTGATCCCTTCGATGCCTTGAAGCCGCTGGGCGGCGTCCCGAAGGCCGCTGGTCACTCCCGAGGGCAAGTCGACTTGGGAAATGTCTCCGGAGACGACGACCTTGGATCCTTCACCCATACGTGTTAAGAACATCTTCATTTGCGCGACTGTCGCGTTTTGCGCTTCGTCGAGAATAACAAATGCCTGATTGAGAGTACGTCCTCGCATGTAGGCGAGCGGAATCACCTCGATGACGTCTTGCTCCATCAAAAATTTAACTTGGTCGAAATCAACCATTTCATTGATCGCATCGAGGAGTGGTCTCAAGTAAGGATTGAGTTTCTCTTTGAGATCCCCGGGAAGATACCCAAGGCTTTCGCCAGCTTCGACCGCAGGACGCACCAGCACGATTTTCCGCACTTGCTTCGAGCGGTATGCTTCCACTGCCGTTGCAACTGCCAATTAAGTCTTGCCGCAACCCGCAGGTCCGATGCAAAACGTCATGTCGTGTTGACGAATGGCTTCGATGTAAGCAGCTTGTCCCGCGGTGCGTGGCTTGATCCGCCGCGCTGCATTGCCAATCGCCACTTCGCGGGATTCCCCCCGTTCCGTCGGAGCTGTCGACGATTTCGCACCCATCATCTGATTCATGACGTCGGCGACTTCGTCAGGACCCATCGGGGCGTGCCGCACAACGCGTTCTTTGAGCTGCTCGAGGATTTCTGTCGCCATGCGTACCGAATCCGCCGGTCCAGCGATGCGAATCTGACCATTGCGATGGGTGATAGCCACGCCGAGTTGATTTCGGACCTTTCGCAAATTGGTGTCTTGCGGGCCGAAGAGTTGGAGGGCTAATTGCGGATCGCCAAGAGTCAAAGTTGACTCAGACATGGTGTTGTGCCTGTATTGCTATTCCTGAATATGCTGTGTTCCGGCCATGCTGGAATCGCAGCGTCGCCGGTCGCAATTGTCTTTGCCGATTAGTAAAGATTGGCTAATACCCCAAGGTAACCGAGGATCGCGGCCGGAATGAGTGAGTCGGTAACGTCCCAGGCACCACCGAGTCCAGGAATGCTCGCTCCGCTATCCTTGACCCCGGCTGCCCGTTTAACCATCGATTCCGTCAAATCTCCCACAACCCCTCCGGTCGTCAGTAGCCCCGCCATCACCGCAGGTCCCCAAAGTGTACCACCTAGAGACATGCCGAGTCCGGGTAAAATTCCCTGGTAGTAAATATACGCGCTGAACCCTGCAACGACGAACCCGCCGATGAGGCCTTCGACGGTCTTTCCGGGGCTAATGACCTGCGCTAATTTGTTACGCCCCATCCGCTTTCCGACAAAGTACGCCCCTGCATCGGCCATTTTGACAATCAATACGATGCCGATCAGATGAGCCATCCCGTATCCAGAGGTGGCAACGGTATTCTCTGCGGGAACGACCGCATCCATACTCGAGAGACTGGGAACCCATTGGGCCGGGATTAACGGGCCGGAACCCGCTCGTGGGGTTCGATGGAGCAAGACCGACCACCATACGCTCATCGGAGCAATCACATAAGCGATCGGAGCCAAGCTCATCAGCCAACCATGGGCTACATCCGCTGCTGCTTCATGACCAGACTCGCGATCTATCTTGGTGTACCGCACCATGGCGTCGATCGCCAATAGCATCGATGCCACAAATTGGCCGATCACGATCCAACCGATTTTGCCAACGGGGCAATCGGTTGGATAGGGGCGATTCATCATGAGTCCGTAGAGAATCGGGAAGATCCCGGCGAGCGAGGCTACCACAGCGCCGAACAGGACGCGCGAAGGCAACACATGTTGCCACTTGGCCGCCATCATCTGACTCATTTCCCAAGCGGTGCCCAAGGTGAGCACAGCAAAGATAGGAATCATCCAAACGCCGGCTTGCCCGCGGATCGGCAGGTAGCAATCGAGTGCAATGCAGGAAAAGACGCAGCCGAGAATGATGCTTGCGGATAGAAGTCGACTGGCTAGCACGTTTAGTTGCCACCCGATGTTGGAGGAGCGGGGGTCGGACTGGGTGGTTGGGTTGCAGGCGGCACGGCATCGTTTTTCGCCGCGTTGGGATCTTTGGCCGCGTCTCCTTGCAACAGATAATCCAAATTCTCCCACTCGGTTCGAATCTTCGCCGGCAAAGCATCGCGGATCATTTTTTGTTTCTCCGCGACCATGGTTGATGTATCACGAATCGCCCGATCAAAAAATTCATTGCGTCCTGCATCTCGACGCCCGCGTTGCATCAACCAACCCATCTCGATCCCGGCGATGGTTCGAAGGACATCATCTGCGTACGGCGAGTTCAGGACTCGGCGCAAATTCATTTCTGCGTTTGCATAGTCTTCCCCTTCGATCCGCAGTCTGGCGATTTGCAGTTCGGCCTTGAGTTGGTAGTTGCGGCTAATAGCGTCGCTGGGCGGAAAATATTCAGAAACAGCGTTCCAGTTTTTCAAATTGTTTTCCAGGATTGCCACGGAATACTGGCGTTGGATTGAAGGTTCGCGCGGTACTCCCGCCGTCGTCGCCTTTTGACTCGCGAAGAGATCCATGCGAAGGAAAAAGAATGCCAGAAGTCCGGAAACGATCAGTGGGATCATTGTGCTGACCGCTGGAACGAACCATTTCGAAGAAGTGACGGAAGTCGCGGTCGATAGCGAGCGGTCGGTTGTGGAATTATCGCCGCTCCGGCCCATCATGACTTGAAGTTCTTGCGTCGATGCATTCGACGAAATCGCTTGATGATCGATAACCAATCCTGAGAACGGGACCATTTTGTCTCCGCGTCCCTCGAGGTGCTGATCGATGAACATGCGAAGTGAACGCGCCAGTTCCATTGCCGATGCGAACCGTTCCTCCGGCGTCTTGCGAAGGATTTTGTGGATGATATCCACGAGCTCCTTAGGTAAATCGGGCCGAATCTGGTTGAGTGGCGTCGGTTCGGCTTGGACATGTTGCATCGCCAACGCGATGGCAGTGTCGCCAGAAAAGGGCGGGCGGCCTGCGAGCATGTGATATGCGGTCGCGCCGAGTGAGTACAAGTCGCTGCGAGAGTCGACTGAGAGTCCCTGGATTTGCTCCGGGCTCATGTACAGTGGCGTTCCGAGGGTTACACCTACCGCAGTCAGATTTTGGTTCTGCCCCCGCGCTCGAGCCAATCCGAAGTCGGCTACCTTGACCTCTCCATCCGGCGTCAGCAATAAATTGTCAGGCTTGATATCCCGGTGGACTAATCCAATCGACGCCGCCTTCTGAAGCGCCGCGGTGGCTTGCCAAAGGATCGAAATCGACTCGTCGAGCGGCAAAGCTCCTCGACGTTGAATGAACGCGCTCAAGTCACTCCCGGGAACGTATTCTTGGGCGATGTAGTGGATCGAATCGAATTTTCCAACATCGTAAACTTGGACAATGTTTGGATGCATCAGCGATGCCACTGCACGGGCTTCCTGAAGGAATCGCTGTTCGTGCTCGTCGGACCCTACGAAGTCGGCCCGGAGCACCTTGAGGGCCACGTGACGGTGCAGAGAGTGCTGGAATGCCAAGTACACCTCGGACATACCGCCCACACCCAGTCGATGCAGGACGGAAAATCCCGCAATCGTTTGCCCTGTCAAATCTTTGATATCGTGGTATCGGTTCATACTATGACACGTGGGGGAACGCTTAGTCCCCGAAAATGACGGCGATTCGCGAACGCTCCCATGCTTTGTATGGAACCAACAGCTCGCCATCCTCCGCCCTCAGTTTATCACATTCGTACCCTCGATAATCCACCCGCCAGCCACGAACGATATTCTTTAAGCAAGAGAGCTTGGCCGTTCCCGACCGTCCCGTAGTCTCCACCAGCCAAAAACAAGCATCCGCAGGCATCGTCTGATCGGGTGCTTCGCCCAGGGACCCCTCGTTCGCTGGCATATTCGAAGCATCCGAACCGTGTGAGGCATCGGGGCCGTTTGAGGTTTTCGGGCCGTTTGAAGTTTCAGGGCCGGCGCTCGAGGTCGAGCCGGGGGGATCCTTGGACACCACCAACGGAGGAGCGGGATCAATCACGTTGAAACGGACGTTGGGCGTATTGCATTGAGCCAGCCAAGCGCCGGAATCGACGGTGTGGGAGGGGTTGCTGACGGACTGGCCTTCCGATGGCAAATCGCTCGGTAACAAAACCCAAGGCTCGCAGGTTCGGTCGATCGCTGTTTCCCAAGGGCGCGGCCAATCCATTCCTAGGGAGAAACCGGAATGCGAACGCCCTGACGGACGGACAGGAAGTGCTGAGACCAGCCGATTTGGACCGAGCCGACGGTGGAAACTGAGTCCTCCCGTGGCATAGTGGATCTTGTGCTCAGCATCATCGATTTCGATCAATTCGATGGTACCTTGAAGCGGAGTCCCCCATTTGCTCGGCATTCCATTTTGCCAGGACGAAACCGTTGCCGCCTCACTCGCCCACACCATCCTCCATACCGGGTAGCAACGGTGCATATTGATCCCATCGCCGAGAATCTCGATGTCAACCCATCGCGCTCCCATCCAAAGTGTATACCGGACGGAAATTCGGGAAGTCTGGGAGGCCGCGGCCTCTGCTGTGGTTGCACCCGACGGATAGCGGATCGTGCCTTGTACCTCGATCGTCCCCCGAACTTTTGAGTTCTCGGCAACACGCCAAGTTACGCTTTCCAGTTGAAGGAAACTGGAATCGTCCAGCTTGTGATTAGGATCCAACGGATGTGGAACGATGGCTACCATTCCACTCAAACGGTTCCCTCGTTTGTTGGCCACATACATCGATCGCAAATGACCGCGTACCGGATCGATTTGTAACTCCATGAACTCGTTGGCAAGAGTTCCATCGCTTTGCGCAATCGCAGAACGTCCACCAAAGACTTTTGAAAACCAACCAGTCTTAGGGGTGGCTGATGATGGAATTGGGGTGGCAGAGGCATGCGAACCACCTTTGGACCTCCACTTCGCAAACCCAAAGGGAGGCACATCGAGGATTGCATCGATCGAGGCGTCGGTTCCTTGCGGACTGTTTGATTCAGGGGATTGGATGATGGTCGGGTCTGAGGCGATGATCCGAGTGCTCGATGCAGTGTCCACTTCCTTGGGAAGATTGGATAAAAAGACGCGCTGAGGATGACTCGTTGGATTGATAACCACAAACTCTCGATTCCCTGGAATCCGGGTTCGGATCGAAGCGAACACGCGAGACTGCAACGCGTCGATTCTCTGATCGATTTCCGAAAACGCACCATCAGCGATTCCTGCATCAACCGCAGCGATCGCCGACTCGCTCAACGATGCATGGGATGCCCCAGCGCGTTCATCGCAATCCCTCAACAGTTCCTGGATCTCCTGGTCGATCGCGGAGATATCCACCGGCGATGCGGGAGGGATTGCAGGGGCACCTTTGGCCCTGGGCACCCAATCCCATAATCGATTGGCAGCGGCGAGTCGTTCCAGTCGATGGATGCTGCGCGTGTACTCGACCAATCGTTGATGCAATGCATTGAGATGCGATGCGTCGGATGGAA
>VGZN01000275.1 GCA_016872635.1 Planctomycetota bacterium
GGGAACGAAAAAAACACCGCATGCTGCGATGGGCAGCACGCGGTGTGCGGGAATGGTGAGCACACTGTTGCAAGCTTTACTCTACGAAGTCGGTGAAGGGACTTCGCGATACAAAGGTGCGGACTCCAATTATTCTAGCATCAGACCAGCGAAAATGCTGATGTTCCTTCTTAGAATACGTCGGTTAAGAAATGATGGCCCCAATGGTACCGACGGTTGGTCGGGTAGTAGTTGTACCATTGACGGTTGTAGACCGGAATTTGCATCTCCGGTGCATAGCGGTGATAGAGGCTATCATTGCTACGATAGTACTCTTGACCGTAGAAGTTTTGTGGGTAGTAAACGTATGGGTAGTGGTTGAACCGAGAATAGTCTCTATTGCTCGCTCCACCTCCCCAGCTACGCCCATAGGCTTGTTGGTTTGGCTGTTGTGCTTCAGAAACAGATGCGGTCGACAAGCTAGCCACTACCGCTATGGCTGCGACTAGGATAGCTCTTCGCAACATAATCTCACCCCCCCGAGAATGTTTTGATGTCTCAGATCGCCGTTGCGATCTACGGGAACAATCGGCTTATTCGCTATCCAAAGTTGAGTTAATTCAATCGCTCTCATCGGCAAATCCCCCTGACGTGGATTGCTTGCCTTGTCCCGATGGCACGTTTTGCCGAAAAAGACAACCCGGTCTCGCCAGTTCCTCCTGAGGGATGAGAAATGTCGTCTTAACCCGGAATCAGTGTGGAGTGTTTTCGGGACTGGGTGTGCTAGCACGGGTCCGTTGTTCTCGTAAGACGGAGTTAGTAAAATGGGGACCGCGGCACACGGTGCCTTCGCATTCGTTTTTCCAGCGAGAATGGTGATTGTGTATGGCGATTCAAATCAAAAAGGGTAAGGCTCTGGATTCCCTCAATTTGACGCCGCTGATCGATGTGGTGTTTCTGCTGCTGATTTTCTTCTTGGTGGCCACCCAATTTGCGCAAGACGACGCGCAGTTGCCTATAAAATTACCTTCGGCAAAGAATGCCGTACCGATGACCGTGCAACCGCAGGAGTTGGTAGTGAATATTGGTGAGGATGGGACCTATATGGTTCGCGGCCAACGGTTGAATTTGGCTGGGTTGGAGCAGATGATTTCTCGAGCGGTTGTGGATAACCCGATACAGCAGACGGTGATTGTTCGAGGTGACAAGCGAGTAGCCTTTCAGTCTGTCGTTTCGGTACTGGATCTTTGCAATAGGCTCAAGGTACCGTCGTATCGAATAACCACGGAGCCAGACGATGTTGCGAAGCCTTAGCAGGTTGACAAGACATGTAGGTTCGCAATGACGCAGCGAACTCGATCGATCCCTAACGCGTCACGAGTGGAGGGTGCAGGCATTTGGCCGCTGGATATGGCCTTGGTTATGCTCGGAGGTCTGGTTTCGATCCTCGTTGCACGGCTTCTTCGATTTGATGATCCTCGCCCGTTGCATAACGCGTGGACTTACCTGCTCGGGATTCCTACTGCCTTCATCGCGACATCGATGTTAGCGAGGGTCCTCGTTTCGGAGCGGATGGAGAAATCGATCCAAATCGGTTTTTTGATCAGTACTGCTCTCCATTTGGTTTTGACATTTGTGGCAATCAACACAGTTTTGTTTACCGGTGCATGGCCAGAGGCGTTTGAAAAAGTCGAGTTGATTGCGCGTTCGCAATCGCAAGCAGCACAGTTTGTGGAAATACCGTCGAGCCCGAGTGAATCTCGTCCCGATTACCTTCGGCCTGTGGATGCCGAATTAACGCAGCCTGCAAACCCGTCGATCGCCCCAGGCGCCTCGTCGGATGCGCCATTTGATCCATCAATGTCGGAGTTGCCCTCCAGTTTGGCTCCCGGGTCCTATTCGATCGAGCGGCAGCGAGCGATCCCTACACTGGACGAGCCTTCGGTTATTACCGAAGTGAAGATTCCCGATCGCTCCTCGGTACCTCAGCCTGCTGGGCCCAAGGGGCGGCAGATCGAATTGCCGGAATTGGCCCGCGGACAAAGTCCAAATCTAGGAAACATGACCCCGGAGAACAGGGTTGATGTACTAAGAGTTGGAGAATCGCGAGAAGCGGAGTTGGCGACTTCGAAAGCCGATGAGGTGCAGCCGATCGTCGCTCCTCGACCTAAGTTGGAAGCTACTTCCACGAGCGAATCGAACGTGACCGCGACATTGGAGAAAACGTTCGAGCAGAACACCGCAGTGGAGTCGTCGCTGCCGAGTCGCCCCGGCGTGGATCCGAATAGGGGCCAATCCTCGCCGACTCGGATCGATGTTCCTCAGGCTTCTGCGACTACGAGTCCGAATCCGGATTCGGTCCCGATTCCTTCCACGCTAGCTCAGCGAGCAGATAGGGAGATGGTTAGGCAGTCGACTCCTGGCGAAGCACCCCCGTCCGGCCAAGCAATGCCTAGTCTGTCAAGTATTCCTGCAAGCGACGTAGATGCTCGGATTGGTCCGAGTTCAATTGCGCAAACCATCGTTCCACTTCAACAGCGCGGGGATCGTCGCTCCTCAAGCGACTCCGCTGCGGGGGGCTTGGAGTCCGATCCTAAGTTTGCCGATGCCTCGATTCCACCCCGACGTACTACTCGCTCGAGTGTTTCAGGGGGTGTTTCTGGCCGAGTAGTCGCGCCGAGCGAACGCTTGGACTCCGAACTTGCTCCCGGGTCAAACGAGGGAACCCGTCAATCGTTGGCGATGGCAAATAATATCGGCACGCGTGATTCCGCCAGCGATGCAGTGACCCTCGACCCAACTCGCGAAAGTGGTCGGCTAGGATCGCAGGGGCAAGCGACACGTCGCGATGTATCATCGCTGGCAGATGCAACAAGAAATACCAGCTCGCTCGCCGATTTAGGTAGCACCAAGGTTGGTCCAAGACTCGGAAACAAGACGACGCCAATGTTCGGTGCGTCGAAAGCTCCGGTCGGAGGCGGTAGCAAGGGAGTGGGGGCACCCGAGGTTTCTTCGGCCGAGTTGCAACTCGATCGATTCCGCAGATCGAATCAAGGCACTATCGCCAAGCAAAATGCACGAGTTCCAATTCCGTCGCCCGCGTTCAAGCAACGGATGCGC
Organism: Planctomycetota bacterium; assembly: GCA_016872635.1. Lineage (GTDB taxonomy): Bacteria > Planctomycetota > Planctomycetia > Pirellulales > Pirellulaceae > JBKCUI01. The sequence continues at coordinate 3,100 of VGZN01000275.1, forward strand.
CGCAATGAAGAGGCGAGCAGCGAGGATCTGAAAGCTATGGGCCCGTTGGGGCCACAGACCGAGGACGCGATCGAGCGAGGATTAGAATTTCTATCGAAATACCAACGCATTGACGGCTCTTGGAGATTAGAGGATTTCGACTCAAAGCCATTGATCCGAAGCAATTCGGCTGCAACCGCTTTGGCTTTGCTTGCGTTCCAAGGTGCCGGCTACAGCCATGAACAGTACAAGTACCAATCGAATTGCAAGAAGGCTTTGGAATGGCTTCGGTCTGTTCAGAAAAAGAATGGAGACCTTTACCAAGCCCAAGACGAGGCGTCGGATAAGAACGGATGGCTTTATTCGCATGCGATTGCGACGTTGGCTCTTTGTGAGGCCTATGGTATGACTCGTGATGAGGAATTGCGCGAGCCTGCGCAACGGGCCATCGACTTCTTGGTCTATAGCCAAGATCCCCTGGCGGGTGGCTGGCGTTACACTCCTCGGGTCGGAAGCGATACGAGTGTCACAGGCTGGGGAATGATGGCATTGAAGAGCGCAGAGCTTTCTGGCCTGAATGTCCCTAAAGAAACTTATGCTGGTATTTCTCGCTGGCTCAATAGCTCGGAAGCCAGTGCGCGAGAACGGTATTTGTATCGTTACAATTGGCAAGCCAACACACCGCAGACACAGCATGGTCGCATACCGACTCCGGTCATGACCAGCGTAGGGCTCTTGATGCGATTGTACCTTGGATGGCGGCGTAGCAATCCTGACATGGTTCGAGGAGCCGATTGGTTACTCGAACGCAAGCCTTCGCTTGGCACTAAGGAAAATCCGAAAAGGGACACATACTATTGGTATTACTCCACTCAAGTCCTTTTCCATATGGGGGCAGATCGTTGGCGTGCGTGGTACAGTACTTTGTATCCTATTTTAATCGAGTCCCAGGTATCGGAAGGTCGATATGCCGGTTCGTGGGATCCCCAAGGGGAGATACCGGATGCCTGGGGCGAATACGCCGGTCGACTGTACGTTACAACGATGAATTTACTCTCGCTCGAGGTGACGTACAGGCACCTTCCTATTTACGACGCAACGGGACAGTAGCGCCTGGCGGAAATCGATCACGACGTGCAAATCTGCCGCAAACCACGCGTGTAAGCAAGTAGCGAGCATTTATGCGAATCGTGTAGCATCTTAACGATGCGATCAAGAGATGATTCCCTTGACAACCTCGCCATGCACATCCGTCAATCGATAGTCGCGTCCCTGAAACCGATAGGTCAGACGCGTGTGGTCAAACCCGAGTTGATGTAGGATTGTTGCCTGCAAGTCATGAACGTGAACCTTGTCTTTGACGATGCTGAACCCGAGTTCATCAGTTTCCCCGTAAGAGATACCTCCCCGGATTCCACCGCCTGCCAAAATCATGGAATTGCAATCTGGATAATGATCGCGGCCAAGAGCGCTGCCACCCGCAGTACGGCCCTCGCGAAAGGGGGTACGTCCAAACTCACCGCCGACCACAATGAGTGTTTCGTCGAGAAGACCTCGTTGCCGCAGGTCCTTGATGAGAGCCGAGATCGGTTTATCCATGGTTCGGCATTTGTTGCTCAGTTCGTCGCGAATATCTTCACCAGGTGATGTTCCGTGAAAGTCCCAACCCCAATCAAACAATTGCACGTATCGAACACCCTGTTCTACCAAACGTCGAGCTAGCAGGCAGTTATTGGCGAGGCTGGATGCACCCGGTTGGGCTCCATAGGATTCGAGGACTGCCGCAGGTTCCTTAGAAATGTCCATAACGTCCGGAACAGACATCTGCATGCGAAAAGCAAGTTCGTACTGGGCGATGCGGGTTGCGGTCTCCGGATGCCCCATCTCGTTGGCTTGCTTTTTATTCAATTCGCCGATCGCGTCGAGTGTTAAACGGCGTATCGCACGATCCATTCCCGGTGGATCGGTGAAATATAGAACCGGATCCCCTTGCGATCGGCATTGAACTCCCTGATAAACACTGGGCAAAAAGCCACTTCCGAAGGAGTTTTTGCCGCCATTTGGCTGAACGCCGCTCGAGATCAGTACAACAAAACCAGGTAAATTTTCATTTTCGGATCCTAGACCATAGGTGACCCACGAGCCTAAGGAAGGACGCCCGGAGCGTGGTGAACCGGTGAAGAGCAGCAGTTCCCCTGGTGCGTGATTGAACTGCTCGGTAAACATCGACTTCACAACGCAAATCTCATCGGCGATCCCATGGAAGTTCGGTACCGCATCGCTCATCCATGTCCCACCGGAACCATATTGGGCAAACTGGTGCGGTGTTTCCAAAAGCCTTGGAACCCCCGAAGTGAATGCGAACATGCGCCCCTTCAGAAAAGAATCTGGGCAATCCTGACCGGTACGCTTTACCAACTCCGGCTTGTAGTCATACATCTCGAGATGAGGTGGAGATCCGGTCAAATGGATGTAGATCACCCGTTTCGCCTTAGCAGCGAAATGAGGCTTTCGCGGCGCTAGCGGATTGATGACCCCATTGGTCTGAGGCGGCTCTGCGGATATCGCTGGGCCGAGCATTGATGCAAGTGCCAGTGCGCCGATACCGCCGAGGGACTCTTTCAAGAAATGTCGTCGCGTACGCAAAGCGAGGTTTTCGATGCGAGGATCATTCTAATTCGATTTCATCGTTTACTCCAATCGGTACTTATTCGTCGTCTTGGTTGAGTGCGTCTGCCATTCGATGCTACGGCGGAGCGGTGCAGGTTATCGCCGCATCAAAAACTCGTCTAGGTTCAAAATGAAATTGGCGACCACTGTCCCAGCCGCCATTTCGGCCGCATCTAGCCCTTCGGGCAAAGCTCCTAATGGCTCGGTCGCCATTTTGATAGCGGCCTCTTGCTGCGACTTGAAAATCGTCAGTGCCTTCTCGTGAAAATTCCGCAGGACTTCGATTTCTTCCGGTTGGATAGGCCGGCACAAGGCCGCTTCTAACCCGAATCCGATCCGACCTGCATTGGTGTCGGAAACTTTAAACATCTTTCGTCCCAAAGCTTGGGCTGCTTCGATGTAGACCGGATCATTGAGCGTAACGAGAGCCTGTAGAGGTGTATTGGTGCGTACACGGCGAAGTGTGCATACCTCGCGATTGGGCGCGTCGAACGCACCCATCGATGGATAAGGGTTCGATCGACGCCATGTCGTGTAGATACCACGGCGGTAGCGGTCATCACCTACACTCGTAGTCCAGTCGGTACTAGAACCGAAGGCCGCGGCGGACGTAGTGCATATGGATCCGGACAATCGATTGCTCGCGCGTGGTCCGAGATTCCGTCTACCCGCAGAGTCTACTCGCGATCGAGCTCTCGCAGTGGCTGGAATTCTAGGCACAAAGATGCACGGCCCGCCGGTGAAACCGCCCCAGCCATCACTCGGCTCCGCTCGCAGGGTCGATCGACAGTGTTACACCCGCTTCACTCGTCGCGGACACGACGCGGGGAATCGACCATGTCGAGGGCCTCGCCAAGCTCGCTTCCCAGGTTTTTCGTGACGTCTCCAGTTCGGGTGTCATGGTATCGAGCGTTTTGACGTAAGCGGCGAACAGTTCATTGAGTTCGGAGCGTCGTTTCAGTTGCTCGTCGGACCATGCCCCGTACAAGGGCGAATCGTCACCGCGGTCGGCGTCTTCCGTATTATTAAATATGGCGAAGGTCTAAAAATATTCCTCTTGGCTGATTGGATCGTATTTATGGCCGCGATACTTGTGTGTATCCTCGGTGTGGAATTGAGGAACGTACAATCCATTGCAACGATCCATTGCAACGATCCGAAGTTGCCCCAGCAGTCCCTTGATGCGCAGTCCCCTAAAGCAGCGGTGCACAATTCACTCGTTCCGGCGGAGGTATCTTGCGATTTTACTATGGCAATACCTCCTAGCAGCCCGTTGAAAAAGTTCGGTTTCGCGCCACCTTAGGGACGATCATCGCAATTGCCATGGAGGATAGCAAGA
>VGZN01000276.1 GCA_016872635.1 Planctomycetota bacterium
TATCCCGTTGATCGCTTACACGGGAGACACTGCCCCGCCGGGACTCGACGATCATCCCGACATGTACCGCGCGAAGATCTTGATCACCGAGATGACGTTTGTGGCGCCCGAGCATCGCAAGGACAAAATTCATAAACACGGGCATATGCATTTGGATGATTTCGTACACCGCCGCAATGATTTCAAAAACGAATTGATCATTTGCGGGCACTTTAGCGTTCGCTACAACGAGCAACAGATTCGCCGCTGGATCGATCGGGCATTGCCCGATCGCCTCGACGGCCGTCTCAAGGTCTGGCTCTGAAAGAGATGGGGTGAAGCCTAAGGCTTTAAGACTGCCTCAGGCCTCCACCTAGATGAATCCGGTAGAAAGCGATGCGTGGCCAAGCAGAGTTCAGTTCAGCTTTAAGGCTTAACCTACAGCCTACAGCCTATAGCCTCACTCCTCTCTCATCCCCGCTTTTCGATCGGTACGATTTCTCGCTTGAGCGGCCCGGTGTAGACCTGGCGCGGGCGGCCGATCCTGGTGCTCGGGCTTTGTTGCATTTCAACCCAATGTGCAATCCAGCCAGGTAGTCGTCCCATCGCAAAGAGAACGGTGAACATTTGAACGGGGATTCCCATCGCTCGATAGATGACACCTGAGTAAAAATCTACATTCGGATACAGCTTGCGATCAATGAAATAGGGATCCTGCAAAGCTGTCGCTTCCAATTGCTGGGCGACGTCAAAGAGTGGATCTTTCAAATTCAGTTTCTTGAGCAAGATATCACATGCGGACTTAATGATTTTGGCCCGCGGATCGTAATTCTTGTAGACGCGGTGCCCAAATCCCATCAAGCGGAAATTACTGGACTTGTCCTTGGCCATGTTGACGTATTTCTTGACGTCACCACCATCGTCCGCGATTTGCTTCAGCATGTTCACACACGCTTCATTTGCTCCACCGTGCAATGGTCCCCACAAGGCGCAAATGCCCGCAGAGATGCTGGCGAACAAGTTCGCATCCGAGGAACCGACCATGCGGACGGTCGAGGTGCTGCAGTTTTGCTCGTGGTCCGCATGAACGATCAAGAGCAAGTTCAAGGCTTTGACGAAATCAGGATCTGCCTTGTACGACTCGCTGGGAATCGTGAACATCATGTGCAGGAAATTCTCGCAATAGTCGAGCGAGTTGTCCGGATAGATGAACGGTTGCCCGAAAGCCTTCTTATAGCTGTACGCGGCAATCGTTGGCAATTTGGCAAGCAGTCGATGGATCGACTTTTCCACTTGTTTTGGGTCGTGGGGATTGAGGGAGTCTTGATAGAACGTTGACAATGCACTGACAACGCTCGACAAGATCGCCATGGGGTGCGCATCCCTAGGGAAACCGTTGTAAAACGAACGCATGTCCTCATGCAGCATCGTATGTCGGCGGATGGATGCCTTGAACGATTCCAATTGCTCGAGGGTTGGCAGTTCGCCGTAGATGAGCAAGTAGCTGGTTTCGATGAAGTCGCAATGGGCGGCGAGATCCTCGATCGGATAACCGCGATAGCGAAGGATACCGCGGTCTCCGTCCAAATAGGTGATCCCGCTGGTCGTCGCACCGGTGTTCCCGTACCCTTCGTCGAGGGTGATATGGCCCGTCTCCTTGAGCAGCTTGGAAATATCGATGGCCCGGTCATTCTCGGTTCCGACCAGGATCGGCATCGTCAAGCTCGTCTCGCCGATATTGAGGGTTGCGGTCGCAGGTTCTACCTTGTCTTTAAGGTTGGCAGTCATGGATGGCTCCGCTGGTCTCGCGAAAAAGCGAGGGTCCCAGCTGGTGATTTTGGCGGGTAGGAGTAGGCTTATTGCTCAGCCCTCAAAGTGTAGCCAGAGGAGAAGTGCTCGACAATTAGGGCGGACCGCGGTTCTTCAAATCTCCTCAAATCCTCAATCTTTTCTCAGGTGAGAATCGGCAAATGAAAGAATTGGAAGCGATTGCGGAAGAGCTCAAGATCGGTCAATATGTCCGGCATGTTTTCTTGTGTGTCGGTGAGGCTTGCTGTTCCAACGAGGCAGGGAATGCGGCTTGGGTAAAGCTTAAGGGCATTCTCAAAGATCGAAACTTGTCCCTGTCTTTCGGGCCAAGTGCCTGCTACCGCACCAAAGCCGGCTGCCTCCGAGTTTGCCAAGGCGGACCGATCTTGGTCGTCTACCCAGAGGGCTATTGGTACGGCGGGATGACTGAAGATCGCATTGAACGCTTCGTGGAGGAGCAGATTGTTCAAGGAAAACCGATCGAGGAATGGATTTTCGCGAAGAACCCATTGCACATGGATGCATCTCCACCCGACCAATCAGCGTAGCGGGGCCCTCCCCTCGTAGCAGGCACTCTCCGAGTGCCGTCCGCCAAACGCTGACTCGCTAAGTCCACGTCAATCCAAGTCCGTGTACTTCACCGAATAAATCCCCTACCCCCAATCCGCACCACCATCGCATTAATGACCCAGTACCTCCCCACAACGATCGCCACTTGCTACGGCTCTCGGAGAGAGCCTGCCACGGCCCAAACGTAGCAGGCACTCTCCGAGTGCCGTCCGCCAAACGCTGACTCGCTAAGTCCACGTCAATCCAAGTCCGTGTACTTCACCGAATAAATCCCCCACCCCCAATCCGCACCACCATCGCATTAATGACCCAGTACCTCCCCACAACGATCGCCACTTGCTACGGCTCTCGGAGAGAGCCTGCCACGGCCCGCCGCAATCTTGCGATTTCCCCCCTTGTGGGCTATACTTTTAAGATGCGAGCAACCTTGGTCGATGCTCGTCCCGCCCCGAATACCCCACCGTTCCGTTGTTCCCTACCTAAACCCAAGCCGCCCCGCATCCAGCGCTGCATTGCCCTGACTCGGCGACTGTTTGCCTATGGAGGATCCTATGGCGTCCCACCCTTGGAGCAGCACTCGTCCAGATGCTTCGAACTCAGCATCATCGCTATCCCTTGCAGCACTCCGCGCATCCTCTGCACAGCGTGTCGTTTCTCGGCGTGAAATCCTTCAAGCTGGCGCCGCCGGGTTAACGATTCCGAGCTTTCTCAATCCCACCCGCTTGCTCGCCAACGGTGGTCAAGCTGACTCCGAAATCAATTGCATTTTCATTTGGACACAAGGTGGCACCAGCCATCACGATACGCTCGATCCAAAGCCCCTCGCATCGGATGGCGTACGTGGTCCACTCGGTGTGATCGAAACCGCGGTTCCCGGTGTTCACTTTACCGAGCTATGCCCTCGCATGGCGAAAGAACTCAACCGGTTCTCTGTCATGCGTAGCTGGAATCCCAAAAACGCTGGCCACGGTGTCGCCGATCATTGGTGCATGTCGGGTCGCAATGTAAACCCAAGCCTTGTGTATCCTTGCGTTGGTTCGGTGGTCTCTCACCAAAAAGGATTTAAGTCGGCTCTTCCACCGTTCATTCAGCTCGGCGCTCACGTCGATCGGTCCTTCCAAGGCGGCTTGCCGGGCGTCCTCGGACTCGAGCATGCGGGCTTCGAAATCCACGCCGAAGCCAACGTGGACAAGTTCTCGGTTCGCGATATCACACCACCCTTGAACATGGAGTTGACTCGGATCGATCGGCGCCGTGAGATACTGAGCAAGATCGATCGCATGCAACGCACGGCAGATCTTCAGCCCGCCGCATTCGATGCTCTCGATGAGCACTACAAAACCGCGTTCAAGATGATCACCGCTCCGGAGACCCATCAAGCATTCGATATCGCCAGCGAAGACCCAAAACTGCGCGATGATTATGGACGCACATCCTTCGGGCAACGAATGCTGCTCGCCCGCCGTCTGATCCAATCCGGCGTCCGATTCGTAACCGTCAGCGACCCAGGCTGGGACCACCATCAAGACTGCTTCAATGGGCTCAAACAACATCGCATGCCGCAGGTCGACCAAGCTCTCCCGGCCTTGTTGATCGATCTTGAGCAACAAGGCCTCCTCGATTCGACCCTCGTCGTCTGGATGACAGACTTTGGGCGAACTCCAAAAATCAATCCGGCCATCGGGCGAGATCACTGGGCGTCAGCCGGTTTTGTCGTCATGGCTGGCGCAGGTGTCCCAGGTGGCTTGGTCCTCGGCGAAACCGATGCCGAAGGTGGAGTCCCCAAATCGAACGAGTACTTCACCGAAAATATCGTCGCGACGATGTACCACAAACTGGGCTTGCCCTTAGATCTTACCGTGACCGCGAACGATGGGCGTCCTATTCGACTCATCGAAGGGGAGCCGGTCAAAGAATGGATCTAAAAACCTCGCTTCGGCTGCGGTTGCCAACCACTTCGCTCGCGAACAGCATCGCATTCGCTCCTCGAATCTGGATCGTATCGCTCGGTTGCCTCGGGGCAGTGCTTCTCTGCATCGCGACATGTTTCGCCGGCGAATTGGATGTTGCACCGGCACGCATCGTCCTCAAAGGGAATTTCGCCCAATCCCAACTAGTCGTGCGAGAGCTCGCTGACGATGGGGTACTCGGTGACCGAAGCCCCGATCGAACCTCGGTCGTGACCTATCGAAGCGAAAGCCCGACCGTTGCCTCCGTCGACAGTACGGGCTGTGTCTCTGCGGTTTCCAATGGTACCGCGTCGATCACTATCCAGTGGAACGGAACGAGCAAGTCGATCGAGGTCGAGGTTCAAGATGTATCACCGAACCCGACCGTCGACTTCCATCGGGATATCCTGCCTGTGCTCACCCGTGCAGGCTGCAATGCAGGCGCGTGCCACGCCAGCCAGTATGGCAAAGGTGGCTTTGTACTCTCGGTGATGGCATTCGACCCTGTGCTCGATTATCAATCCCTCGCCGTTGCTGCCCGAGGACGGCGGCTCAACCTGAACAATCCTTCACAAAGCCTCATCCTTCAAAAAGGGACCAACCTCATCCCGCACGGGGGCGGTGCCCGCTTTGCTCCCGATTCGAACGATGCTCGCATTCTTGCGACGTGGATCGCGCATGGTGCACCTCGTCCCAGCAATGAACCGGCCAAAGTAACCTCGCTTGCGATCACCCCCAAGAAAAGAATCGCCGGCATCGGTGCTCAGCAGCAACTGCAAGCTTTCGCGACCTATGCGGATGGCTCCACGCGAGACGTCACCAGTTGGACTCGCTTCGATGCGATGGACGAAGGGGTGGTCAAAGTCAGTAAGTCCGGAGTGGCTACGACCCACGGCAAAGGGCAAGGGGCCGTGATGGCTCGTTTCGCCAACCATGCTGAAATCGCGACCTTCGTTGTTCCCTACTCGGACAAAGCCGATCTCGCACCATGGCAATCGAGCAACATCGTCGATGATTTCGCCAAAGCGAAGTTTGAGGAACTCGGACTCACTCCGTCCGGTGTTTGCGACGACTCCACGTTCTTGCGCCGCGCCTTCCTCGATACGATCGGAGGATTGCCGACCGTCGACGAATCCCGCGCCTTCCTCGCATCGACCGATCCAGACAAACGCAATCAACTGATCGATCGATTGCTCGGGTTGACAGGAGACCCAGCAAAGGACACCTACAATGACCGATTCGCAGCCTACTGGACATTGAAGTGGGCGGACTTGATTCGGAACAATAGCACGGTGGTAGGCGAGAGCGGGATGTGGTCGCTCCATAATTGGCTCCGTGAATCGTTTCGAACCAACAAGCCGATGAGTCACTTCGTCTCGGAGTTGATCACAGCGAAAGGCTCGATCTTTTCAAATGGACCAGCGAATTACTTTCGCATTGCGAACAACCCAAGCGACCTTGCCGAGTCGACAGCCCAACTGTTTTTAGGGACACGGCTCGCATGCGCGAAATGCCACCATCATCCCTATGAGAGAATAAGCCAAGCGGACTACTACGGGTTTGCAGCGTTCTTCTCACGAGTGGCTAGTAAGAGTAGTTCGGAGTTCGGCATCTTTGGTGGCGAAACCGTCGTGATGGTTACCTCGGGTGGCGAGGTCAGTCATCCTAAAACAGGAGCGGTGATGAAGCCGACGCCGCTCGAAGGGGAACCGATCGAGGACCCCAACGATCGACGGATCGGGTTGGCCAACTGGTTGACTCAACCCAGTAACCCATGGTTTGCACGAAACATCGTGAACCGATATACGGCCTACTTGCTTGGACGAGGATTGGTAGAGCCGATCGATGATATACGGTCGACCAATCCGCCTTCGAATCCAGCATTGATGGACGCCTTGGTTGCTGAGTTCAAGGGCTCTGGATTCAATGTTCGGCAATTGATGCGAACGATCATGCGTTCGCGGTTGTACCAGCTTGACTCGCAGCCCAACGTCACCAACGAAGGGGACGAGCGATTCTACAGCCACTATCGAGTGAAGCGAGTCGCAGCCGAGGCACTTCTCGATTGCATCGATGATGCGACGATGGTCAAGACCAAGCATCCGAGCTTGCCGTTAGGGACGCGAGCGATCGAATTGCCGGACGCAGCGGCTGGGAATACCAACCCGTTCTTGGTGACGTTCGGCAAACCGAAACGAGCAAGTGTGTGCGAATGCGAGCGAACACAGGATGAGAATTTGGCGCAAGCATTGCATACGCTCAACGGAGATATTTTGGCTGGGAAAATCGCGGATGGAAACGGACGCGTGGCCAAGCTGGTCGCATCGGGCAAAGCTGTCGATGAGTGCTTGGAAGAATTGTATTTGGCGACGCTTTGTCGATTTCCAACCACGCAAGAGATGGCTGAAAGTCGGCAGTTCATCGCGTCCTGTCCCAGTCCTGCCGAAGGCTATCAAGACTTGATCTGGGCGCTGATCAATTCCAAGCAATTCATGTTTGTAAGATAAGTAGCAGGCACTCTCCGAGTGCCGTCCGCCCAACGCTAACAAGTTAAATCCACGTCAATCCGCGTCCACAACTATTACTAGTTTCGTTCACCCCCCAAATCGCAACACCGTCGCCCCAATAACCAGTACCCTCCCCACAACGATCACTACAAGTTACGGCTCTCGGAGAGAGCCTACTACGGCCGAAACGTAGCAGGCACTCTCCGAGTGCCGTCCGCCCAACGCTAACTAGTTAAATCCACGTCAATCCGCGTCCACAACTATTACTAGT
>VGZN01000277.1 GCA_016872635.1 Planctomycetota bacterium
TCCCGTCGGGAGCAGCCACGAGGCGTTCCATCGCTTGATGAAGCCTCTCCAGTTCCTGTGGGGTGCCCGAGGCGATAATTTTATTTGCAGTCGCATCTGCGGCCAATTCCATATCCGGCCATAGTTTCTGCAATACGGGTAGCAGGTAAGACGCCTGGACCTTCTTCGTATCGTAGGTTCGAAGTTCTTTCGCGCCGCTATTGACTTTCGGCCGATCCATTTGTTCGATGGTCGCCTTTGCCATCGCCTGGGAATCAATCGTTCCCGTCGCGATGACTTGCTTCAGTTTATCGTCCGCGAGCACAACGGTTCCGACCAAGAGTTGATCGAGGATCGTTTTGATTTGGGTTGGTGCCGCGTTTTGAACAGGGTAGACCACCACAATCTTCTGTTGATCGGTACTAGCGGAAGCATCGAGCGCTTGGACCAAGGCTTTGATGTCTTCGTGCGTTTTCGGATCTGCCGAGACGAGCAGTCGATTTTTCGTAGCGTCCACGTTGACACGGGCTTTGGCAAGCAACGGAGTTAATGCCGTGCTCAGGGCCGTCGCCGTCATGCCCGATACCGAATACGACTCTAGCGTAGGCAGAGGTTTTTTAGGCAATTCCGCTACCAGCGAAGTCAGCCTTTCCGAGAGCTTTTGCTGAAGGGACTCCTCGGCGATGACGGTGAGTGCTGCCCCGTCCGTGTCTGCGGTCACTTTGGCATCAGGGAATTCGGCGGTGAGCAACTGCACGATGATTGCTGAGTCCATCACATCGATAGGATAGATCTTTGGAATCGCTCTCGTTGGAGACGGGCCAGGTTGATCGAGGCTTTCGAGGAAAGCGGCGAACTGCAGCTGTTGTTCCGGGGTTCCCCAAACCATTACCTCCTGTTTGTTGGTGCCATCCACTAGCTTCATCGAGCTTAAATCGGCAGGAAGTTCCGACGTCAGCAATGCTCGTCGCGCCTGTTGGTTTTTCGAAAGGACGTAAACCTTGAGTTGTCGGTCGCTGGTCTTTGGCAGGAGAGAGAGCAGAGGGGTCAACGTTGCTTCGACACTTGCCAAATCCCCTGGGGTGGCCAAGAGCATCAGTTGCTTGCCGTCAGCGCTCAACCACGCGTTTGCGTCGGGTACCATTTTTTGGACATTAGAGAGCCACTTCGCGTCAGCGATTCGATCGAGCGGAAAGGCCCGCAATTGGAGGGTTTTGTTCGCTTGCGAGCGTTTCCAGAGTTCGAAGATTTCCGTGGCGAGTTGCAAGTCCTTCTCGCTACCTCGCACGATCAGGCTACCCGCTCGACTGTTGGCACCGACCTGTGCTTTCGGAAGGAAAGCTTTCATCGCCGTCTCAGCGACGGTAGCCATGGCGGGCTCAATTTCGAAGACCTTCATCGATTGCGAATCGAGAACTGGCGTGATGTCGAGTCCAGCTAAACCGGCCCGAACGAGATTTTGGTCTGTTGCAGAGGCAGAGACCAGAACGCGATCTGCTACTACCATGACCAACGCATTGGGAGCGATACTCAGGATTTGTTTGCGCAGGTCTTCCGGTACAGTTTTTCCAGCTTGATAGGCAACCGTTTCATTGCCGGGCAAGCTGGAGGTCTTTTCGATCATCTGATCGATTGCCGTCTTGATCGCCGTGTGCTGGTCAGGAACAACAAAGGCGCTGAGCACACCTGTTTTGGCATCGACCGTGATTTGATCGCTAGGGATCAGTGTTTGGATCGTTTTAAGGACGCTGTTCGAGTCGAGAGATCCGAGAGAATACGAGGCGAAGATCGGCTTTGGCGGTGGTGGAGGAGGTTCGGGTTTTGGGGTCGACTTCGGCAGGGGGACCGAAGCGATTAATTCGTTGATCGTCTGCATCTTGCCCGCATTTTCAACCACCAGCAATTGCGAGCCTTGTGCGAGAGGTATCGCGCGACCGTAGCTGCTCAGGTACGGCTTGACTTCATTGAGGACATTGTCGATGGGGCGTCCGCCGAGAGGGAATACGACCGAGACCAGTTCAAACCGTCCGCGATTGACGAGCTCTTCGGTTTTCACGCGCGGGATCAATTCGAGAGGGATGGAATCGCTCAACTCCATCACCACCAGCATTTTGTCTCGACGGACGAGCGCAAAGTTGCGAGTCATCAAGACACTGTTGAGCAGATCGATCCCCTCTGCGGGCGAGTAGGTTCGAGTGTCGCTGTAGGTAAAGACGCCGGGCGGTGTGCGATCCATCACCAGGGTAAGGTCTTGTTGATCGGCGAACCAATGCAGCACATCGTCCCATTTCATCTCTCGAAACTGGAACATGAGTTTGTTGGACGGATTTAGAGCCGCAAACAGCGTTTTTTGCTCGTCGGTGAGTAATGCCAGGATCTTCGAAGCGTATTCCGTGCGAATCGCTTCCTTGGCGGCGGTTTCTTTGGCGGCGACCAGTGCTTCTGCGCGGCTTTGAAGCAATTTTTGGATTTCGGTGCGTTGGGTGTCGGTCAAACTGACCCGTTCTGCCACTTCGGGGTGAACGAGGCGTGCTATATCGGGTGCTTGCGCTCGCACAAGCGTTGTTGATGTGAGAAGCAGTCCCGCGAAAATGCAGGAGATTTGAAGGGAACGAACGTTCATTCGGAAAACCATCGAACGAGTTTTGGGGGCGGCAGTAGGGTGAAATAGCCGCGTAAGGCGGGATGGGCGTACCTCCCACTATAGTCAAAACCAGCGGAAATGGCATCGTGAAGAATCGTCAACTTGCCAGGGAAGCGACTGGCTCACCTGCGGCTAGAAATATCTAATTACTTCGCAAATACGGTCTTCCAGTCCAATTCCATATTGGCGACCGTCCAGCCGCGGCGGGGGGCTTCCTGGATGGCGTCCACCAGTTTTCCGGTGCTTTTCGGCGCGGAATCGTAAGCGTACTCCCGTTGCTCATCCGTGTGATGAACGATCAAGCCGAAGCTGGGTTTTGGATTTCCGACCGTCGTGTACTGAAGCATGGCATGGTCTCCATCGCTATTCCCGAAGCAAGCGATTGGGCGACGCCCGAGGAATTGATGAATGCCAACCGGCTTTCCATCTTTGTCGTCGACGAACAAATGGTCCAAGGTTTTGATGAGGACGGGAACACCTTCTCTCAATTCGAACGATGTCCGCGCGGTAGAACCGATGACTTGTTCAGGCGGAATTCCGTAGACCCTTTCTGACCAAACACGCATGAAGTCGGCACCTCCGCCGGAGACGATGTAGACTTTAAATCCTTTGGCTTTCAGCAACGCCAGGACTTCCTGCATCGGTTGATAGGTAAGTTGGTCGTACCGCAAATTGAATTTCGGATGCTTTGCTGTTGCCATCCATCTTGAAACGCTCGATGAATATTCGTCCGTCGTCATCCCCGTGTGGGTCAACGCCATGAGTTGAAAAAGTCCGTCATGGTGCTTGCCCGCGAGCAGTTTTTCGATGTCACCGGCGAGGGCTGCTTGGACCATCGCATCCTGGGCGAAATTCGCATCTGCGGCAGCCTTGGATCGAACTTGATCGAGAGTGTACGCCAGTTGAAATGGCATCGGATTCTCAGGCCAGAGGGTGCCATCATTATCGAACACAGCGATCCGCGATGGTGGATCTACGTAGACCTTTGATCCAGGCGAGGAGACTCGCGATACGAATCCCAAGATCGATTGTTTGGCAACTCCTTCGTTCCATGACGGCAAAGGGTCGTACTGTTGAGCGGTTAGTGTGAGGGTGGATGCAATCCAAATGAAAGCCCACATCCAGAAAAAGTGCAGGAAACGAGGGGCTGGGATTCGAGGGTTCACCATAGTTTTACGGGTTGGATGTTCGGGGTGGTGTAGTGCTGGTTGCGACAAAAAGGCAGCGATGCTCATGGTATCACAAGCATCGCTGCAAAAGGTTTTTTCGAGTAGGAACCGCGCCTAGGGCGTTGCGGCCCCCAATTCGTGGCCGGCTACGAATTAGTTACCGGTTCCTTGTTGGGAAGTGACCGCTTCCATCACGCGTTCCAAATTGAAGCTGCCTGGTTTCTGGCGAGGTGGAAACTCGCGGAAACTTTGCAGCCATTGACCGACATAGGCTCCAGCGGGAGCGATCATGAACATGTGCTCAAGGTACCAGCGTTGGTAATCCATGCCAATGTCTTGAGCGAGTTCAAACGGATCCATGCGGAGGTTGACCAGAGTTGGAGCGCGGAGCACTTCGAATGGCTCTTGCCAGACGTGCATTCCGTGGGCGTTTTGCTTGAGGAAGGTCGCTTTCCAATTGCCGTAGCGAAGGGCTGCTACACTCCCATCATCGGTCCAGTAGATGAACTCCTTGCGAGGCCATTCCGCTTCCCCTTTGAAAGCAGGGATCAGGTTGTAGCCATCCAATTGGACCTTGTAATTGCGATCGCCGATCTGACGCCCCTTGAGCAGGTCCTCTTTGACCGTTGTGTCACCGGCAGCCGCGAGCAGCGTGGTGAGCATGTCTTCGTGAGCACCGATATCATTGATGATTGTTCCAGGTTTGATAACACCGGGCCAACGAATCGCGCATGGAACGCGGTATCCACCTTCCCATTGCGTGTTCTTTTCGCCGCGGAACATAGTGGTACCGCCATCTGGCCATGTGAACGCTTCGGCGCCGTTGTCCGTCGAGTACATGACAATAGTGTTTTCTTCGAGTCCGAGTTCCTTAAGTTTGCTCAAGACCTCACCGATTTGGCGATCGTGCTCGACCATTCCGTCCGCATAGATCCACAGACCAGTTTTGCCTGCAACACCTTCCTTGAGGTGGGTAAAGATGTGCATCTTCGTCGAGTTCCACCACAGGAAGAATGGCTTGTCCACTTTCTTCGCGCGCTCCATAAAATCGATCGCCATGGAGTTCACTTCTTCGTCTAAGGTTTCCATCCGCTTCTTGGTGAGCGGGCCGGTGTCTTGAACGCGACCGTCGGCATAACTATGGATCACGCCGCGAGGACCAAACTTCTTTTTGAACTCTGGGTTCTTCGGATAGTCTGGGTTCTCAGGCTCTTCCTCTGCGTTGAGGTGATAGAGGTTCCCGAAGAACTCATCAAAGCCGTGAGCGGTTGGGAGCATATCGTCACGATCCCCCAAGTGGTTCTTGCCGAATTGCCCCGTTACGTATCCACGTGCTTTGAGCAATGTAGCGATCGTCGGATCTTCTTTTTTCATCCCTTCAGGCGCGCCTGGAAGGCCGACCTTGGTCAACCCCGTTCGGATCGGTGATTGGCCGGTGATGAAGGCCGCACGGCCAGCGGTACAGCTTTGTTGCCCGTACCAATCCGTAAAGAGTGCCCCTTCTTTGGCAATACGATCGATATTTGGGGTCTTGTAACCCATCATCCCTTGGTTGTAGGCACTGACGTTGAATTGGCCAATGTCGTCCCCCCAAATCACCAAGATATTTTCTTTTTCTGCTGCGCTTGAGCTGTGTTCAGCATCGACATGACGACGAACGCCATGAAACAGATCACTCCGGGGATCCGCCAAATTCTGGTCATGGAAACTCCTTTGAAAACGAAGATGTTTTCTGAAATGTAAACAATGAGGCGCTACCCACGCCTCGTGCCGTCGATTCTCAGCATTTTCATTCATAAAGCTAATGCATTCTAATTATTGTTTTGATAACATAAATGCATGGACATATCCCTTCGCAGTCTCCGGCATGTGCTGATGCTGGCCCGAACCCGCCATTTTGGTCGTGCGGCGGAAGAACTAGGCATTTCGCAACCGGCGCTGACACGCAGTATTCAGAGCTTGGAAAGCGAATTGGGGGTTATTCTCTTCGATCGGCAGGGACGGGACGGCATTGAGCCGACCACGTTTGGCAAAATGATCTGTGAAAAGGGGCGGGATATCTTGCTCGACTCGGAGGAGTTGTGGCGAGAAATAGAGCTGGTCCAAGGACTCGAGACGGGAGAATTGTCGGTGAGTTGCGGTCTGTATCCGGCTGAATTATCCGCCGCCAAAGCCGTGGGAAGATTGATGGCCAAGCACAGCAATCTTCGATGCCGGTTCCGGATCACCGACTGGAGGCAAGCGACCTCGGACGTATTGAATCGGCATGCGGATGTGGCTGTGGCGGAGATCAGCGAAGCGGAAAAAACACCCGAGCTACAAGTCGAGCTCGTCGCGACTCACCCTATGATTTATTTCTGTAGGCATGGGCATCCGATCTTGAAGAAGAAGAGCCTGAACCTCGTCGATCTGATGGAGTACCCCTGGATTGCGACGCGCGCTCCTCAGCGCATCTTGAGTGTCTTCCCTAAATTTTTAAATCGATCAGGTTGGGTCGACCCAGTCAACGGGGACTTTGTTCCTGCCGTTGTCGTGGATGATTTAACCAGCGCTAAACAATCGGTCTCCATGTGCGACGGAATCAGCGCTGCTCCAATTGGTTTATTGAAGAGGGACATCGACAGCCGTGTGCTTTGCAAAGTCCCGTTTGATCCACCGTGGCTACGACTCCGGTATGGGTTCATCTACCTGAAGAACCGAAGTCTCTCGCCGTCGGCGAAGTTCTTAATCGATGAAATTCGCAGCGTTGAGAAGGAACTTAATTCTGAAGGATCAGTGCATCGCTAAAGGTAAGGGCGGCAAGCCCATTTGCTCCCAGCAGCAGTCGATCCTGGCTCCATCCGCTACTATCGAGGTAGGTGATTTCGTCACTCGTGTGCGCAGCGACTTCGACGGGTCCCTTCATTTGAAGTCTTATCGTTCGACCGGCGGCAGAACCTGATTCAACTTCCAAACGCTTTTTACCGAGATAAAACTGATTGGCGCATCCTTCGTTCCAAAGGACTTCAGAGTCAAACTCGAGTTCGATGGTTTTGCGGTCGATACCGATCCATCGCGCCGCTTGCAGATTTGGCGGCGTGAGGATTGCCGAGGGTGTTTTTCCATAGATCTTTTGCTGGACGAGTGGCAGCATCATCGTTGCAAATTGGGAATAGCCATCTGCAGGGTAATGGCAACCGCCGGGAGGCTTGATCCCCAACGTGGAGATGACACTGAGGTTTGAAAAAAGATGGGGCAATCGACGCTGCACGTCGCGCAGACGATTGTCTGACCCATCGAATCCCATAGC
>VGZN01000278.1 GCA_016872635.1 Planctomycetota bacterium
GGAGGTGAATTTGGACGCCAACCGGTTTCGCAAGGAGACCAAGGGGGCCGCGACCATAACCCGAAAGGCTTTACGTATTGGCTAGCCGGTGGAGGTGCAAAGGGTGGTTGCAGTTACGGGGAAACAGATGACTTGGGGGCTGAGGCCGTTATCAACCGCCGCCACGTTCGCGATCTGCATGCAACGATCTTGCGGCTTATGGGTTTGGATCACCAATTACTCACCTACTACTATGGAGGACTGGATCAAAAATTGACTGGAGTCCATCCTGCACAAGTGATCCAAGAAGTAATTGGCTAACTCGGAACAACAGCTCTATTTTGGTGCCGCGGCTTCTTCTTTCGGGGCAGGGAACGGCCCATGTTCCGCCGCCATGTGAGCCGCCAGGAAGTATAGCTTGGCTGCCGAAGCAATTTTGAAATAGTTGATCTTAGCGGGGGTGTCTGTTGTCCGATGGTAATCCGGATGAAACCCACCGAACAAGAACGCAACCGATGTCCCTTTTCGGAAGAAATTGATCTGATCGCTTCTTCCAAAAACCCCTTCTTCGTCAAATTCAAATTCGAAGTTTACCGATTTGTTGGCATCGAGAATCATCGCATGGAGAGACTTGTCTCCCTTTTCACTTCCGACCAAATGCAAGGATCGAACATTCTCGCTGGCAGGTTCGTTTTGTTTTTCCTCGTTCCGTCCCACCATATCGACGTTGAGCATGCAAACCATTTTCTCCAGAGGCAACAGGGGGTTGTTCACATAATGCGCAGATCCGATCAACCCCATCTCTTCGGCAGCAAACCACATAAAGAGGATGCTCCGTTTAGGCTTCGTAGGATTCGAGGCGATCGCTTTGGCAATCCCGAGCAGCGCTGTTGATCCCGAGCCATTATCGTCTGCCCCTGGAAAGTATTCGTTCCCTCGAACCCCGAGATGGTCTAAGTGCGCTCCGATCACAACATATTCATCCCGAAGCGCGGGATCGGAACCCTCTTGCCAAGCCAAGACATTGGGAACACCCATAGGCTCTTTGCGAACTCTCAATTCGACCTTGAGCTCGACCTCTGTCGAATGCGAGTCTGTAGCATTTTCATCGGGAACGGTTAACCACTCTTCGTTCCCACCGACTGCGACCAGGATTTGTTTCGCTGCATCCTTGGAAATACTGCCGCTGATACCGCTTGCTCTCTGTCGCCCCTCTGGCCGCTCCAATTGTGGTGTCGACGCTGCAATGGTCTCCATCACCCGAAGAACGACAGCGGGTCGTTTGCGGTTGAGTGGGAAAGCCACCGCCCCCGCTCCTTTGTCGTCGGCAACGAGAATCACCACTTTGTCCTCAAGCGACAAATCATCCGCAAGCTTGGCACCTTCGCCCGAAACTTGGAGAAAAAGAACCTTCCCCGAATACTCAGGTTGGTTCGCAAATCGATCCAATCCGATCGCTTTATCAAAGCCAAGGGAAAAACCACTTGCGGAAGTGATTTTGGATTGAGCCGCATCAACATGAAGACGACTCATCGGCAACATCTGAAAATAAGTGCCCGCGTCCCCCATTGGCTTGAGCCCGAACTCCGCAAGTTTTCCCGAAACCCACGAAGCGGCTTTCACGTAACCTTCCTGGCCAGTACCACGTCCCTCAAAACCCGGCCCTGCCAAAATATTCAGCCACTCCTCGCACTGATTCGCCGTAATCGAATCAAATCCAGGCTGGAGTGCGGCCGGAGGGGGAACGGCACCATCGTATTGAGCATTGGCGCTCGCCATTGAAACACAAACGAAACTTAGCGCCACTGCCGATCGAAACAACCTGTACATAACATTCTTTTTTCTAGAAAGCATTAACATCGAATCACGGACATCTTCTGGATTGAACGCTTTTGATACGGTAACAAGACCTCAAAACAGCACGTAAGAATAGGGAATCACCATAGAAGTTGAGGTGACGAACGACTCAATCCACTTTGATCCGAATGCGGATTGAGCCGCCCCCCTCTCCTGCTTATTGATCCGTTCTTTTCTTACTTCATGGTCTCAAGATCAAAAACTAGGGTCAGGCAAATCATTATGGCTTCGCGGGCGAAAGAGCAGGCTCCGTCTTTGGTGCAGCATCGGTTGGAGTCGCATCGGCATCGAGATCCCCCAGCGAATACTGGATCCCATCTAGCATATGCTTAAGGATCATCGGCTTGGTGAAGGTGTCTTCGCGATGACCAAAGTTGGTGTAAAACACGCGGCCATCTCGCGCTTTGCGCAACCACGATACAGGGACTTCGCGTGGACCATCGTTGATCAGCTTCGACACCTCGGGTTGCTTCATGTCCAGACTGACCAATACTCGCAAGGTCTTTGTCCCGACGAACGTTGCAGGTTGGTACTGATAGATCTCGTCGGTGTGCCAGAACCCTTTCCCCCCAAATGCTTTGTTGAGAACGTGATTTGGGTCATCCAATTTGAATGCCCATGTTCCACCCGCATTCCATGGGTGACCACCGAACTCACCCCCAACAATCGCACGGCATTCAGGATGCCGCCCAAAATTATCGCTCGCCGCGTGAATGCCAGCGAGTCCTTTGCCGCTCATAATAAAGTCGAGAAACGCATTTTGCTGTTCCGGTTTGGCAAAGGTCATACCGGTGGTGTTGTTTAAAAGAATACCGTCGTATTGCTTGAGGTTTTCGGTATTGAAAACATCATAGGTATCCGCCAAATCCACGGTGAAGGCACCTGTCTTTTTCCCCATGGTCTCTAAGGCGAGATTGGCATACGGAATCGAACCGTGAATAAATCCTTCGCATCGATAAAAGACGAGAATGCGACGCGTCTTCTTCGGTTTGGCCGTCGCTTCCCCAGGAACTGCATTCTCAACGGCAGCCTCCTGCTCTGCAGTTAATGGCCGAAAGCTATCCGCCTTTTTCTTAATCCATGGATCAACCGTATCCTGAGCCAAGGTCCAGGAACTCGAAACCAGTACAGCTAAGCAGCAAAAAAATCGTTTCATTTGATGATCTATCCCGAAATGTGCAGCCACAAAATAGGTGGGAGAGGAGCATCGCCTCTTGGGTGGAAAGGTTCAAATACCACCGCCCAAGATAACCGACACAGTTGTGCGCAGCAATTA
Organism: Planctomycetota bacterium; assembly: GCA_016872635.1. Taxonomy (GTDB): domain Bacteria; phylum Planctomycetota; class Planctomycetia; order Pirellulales; family Pirellulaceae; genus JBKCUI01. Next base: position 3,113 of record VGZN01000278.1, read on the forward strand.
TCAAACATCGCTCCACCGCGGTTTTGGTGTTACCGATCGAACTTAGGTACAAATCCGATCCAATCTTTTCTACCACGCCACCTTCCTTCGCGTGGTTAAAATGGGCTTCGCAGAAGTGCGGCAAGCAAAAGTGTGCATCACCAACCGATTCAACCACCAAACGATCCGCCCAAGATGCGACCGCCCTCGGATACTGTCCCGTGACTCATTCCAAGCATCGATTCTCTCCGTTTCGAAATACGAGTCGACTCGCATTCGTGGCGGTCATTTTTTTCGTGCTCTCGCTCACACCCATTCACGCGACCTGGTACTGAGAGAATATCGAAGATGGCGCGGATATCATCATGATGGACCTGAGATGGCCTTTCTGGCCCTCCGGCTCCTACTTTGCCCATTGGAACTCCAGTTTTAACGTTGAGTTCCGGTGGAAAGACTTCTGACTTTTCCAGAAGCGGATCGCCCGCGTGCAGCACGGACAGTGGTGCGAGCAGCAGGGCGAGAAGAAGGAGTTTGAGAGTTTGTTTCATCGGGAGAGTTTTTTTGTCTCTTCAGGAATTATTGTGGGTGAAACGTAAGTTCGAGCATCGCATCGGATTTCTTCGTACTCGTACTCAGCGAAGCGTTACTCAGTGCAACGGTACTCGTACTCGATGGCTGTTTGGACCTCTGCAATACCGATGATTGATCGAAGCAGTTCACGGTAATTTGCTGACCACTTGGGTGAATCGCTATACTGGACCGCTTCGAGTACGAGTACGAGTACCATTTCATTGAGTACGAGTACGATAGCTCAAAATGGCAAGGCGTAATTTGGCCATGTGATTTATCGGATGAACCTTTTAAGTATTAGACTCTTGAGGAATTATTATGGGTAGTAGTAGTAGTAGTAAGAGTCTGCGCGTGCCCCGTAAAATTACCCGAACGGCCAGTTTTGAAAGGGATTCAAAGATTGGAAACACAAAGACACAAAGGACACAGAGAGAGGAAAAGAGATAGGGGGACTCACGCGAATCCATGATTGGTGAGGATCGAATGACAGTGTCAAGCCAAAGCGGGTATACTCTCAAGAGCAGGTCGTTCAAGGGACCTAAACCAACGTGAAATGCAACTTTGAAAAGACACTGGATGATGGCAACAGACCAAGAAGGAATGTTCAAGCGACCAGATGCCGCGACTCATGAGATCGTTGTCTTTGGTGCAACGAGCTTTGTTGGTAAGATTCTTTGTCGGTATTTGATCGATACCTACGGGGTTGGCCGCGACCTGAAGTGGGCTTTGGCAGGGCGTTCGAGGCAGAAGTTGAAAAAGGTTCGAGCGGATCTCGGAGAGGCTGCAGGATCGCTCGATTTCATCGAAGTGGACGCGACCGACGAGCGGAGTCTTCGGCAAATGTGCCAACGAGCAAGTGTCGTCGTTTCGACCGTTGGCCCGTACGTTCTGTACGGCGAACCGTTGGTCAAGGCATGTGCCGAGAGTGGAACCGATTACTGTGATCTCACGGGCGAGGTGCAATGGATTCGACGGATGATCGTGCGTTATGAGTCGACGGCCGAGGAGACCGGATCGAGGATTATCCATTGCTGTGGTTTCGACTCGATCCCTTCGGATCTAGGGGTTTGGTTTCTCCAGCAGGAAGCTCAAGCTCGCTTTGGCAAGATTTGCTCACGGGTAAAGCTACGGGTGAAAGCCGCACGCGGCGGGGTCTCGGGCGGGACGATCGCGAGCCTAATGAATGTGCTCAAAGAGAGCGACAAGGATCCCGAGATTCGCCGACAACTTGCCGATCCCTTTTCGTTGTGCATGGGGAACTCGGGGCAAGGGGTGAAGCAACCGAGCGGCAATGACATCGTGTTCGACGAGGATTTCTCCAGCTGGACTGCGCCGTTCATCATGAGTGGTATTAACACGCGGATCGTGCATCGGAGCAACGCGATCCTTGGATACCCCTATGGTAACGATTTTCTCTACGATGAATCGGTATTGACGGGCACAGGACTGCGGGGATGGTCTCGCGCTACGGCATCGAAACTCGGCCTGGGGCTTGCATTGCTCGGTCCAGTTCGTCGGATGCTCGCACGGTTCGTATTGCCCAAACCTGGCCAAGGCCCAAGCCTGCAACAACAGCAACAGGGGTTTTTCGACATTCGGCTCTTTGGCCGAACGGACACAGGGCAGGAACTTCGAGTCCGCGTCGCAGGGGATCGAGATCCAGGCTATGGTTCGACGGCCAAGATGCTTGGCGAAGCCGCTGTTTGTTTAGCTCGCGATGTTTCCAAGGTAGAATGTTTGGGCGGATTTTGGACACCAGCGTCGGCATTAGGAGCGCGCTTGCTCACTCGCCTAAGTTCGAACGCGGGAGTCACTTTTGAATTGCTGGAAGGCATAACCGCACCTGCGACCGCAGAGCAATAAGCCGCTTGATGCATCAACCGCTGACCATCGGTGGCAGAAAACTTAGGTGCATCTGTTTGTTAAGAAACAGGACGTGATTTTGCTACGTAGACAAATAGGTCGGAGCGTTGGTTTATTCCGTACTTTGGCCGCAGGCGCGGAGCAATGTCGACTGGACGATCAAGTCATGTTCGGGAGAGAAATCCGACGGCTTACCACCGAAGTTCGCCGATGAATACTCACGTGAATCATCCGAGAACGAATCACTTGAGCACGGATGACCAAAGAAAAAATTACTTGGGACTACATCCATAGCACTAGCGATGGCAATGAAATTGGGGGAGGGAAGTTTGGGGATAGAAATTCGGCGGGGAGATGGCCAGGACTCGAGAGTGCGCGATCGATGCTCGACCTGCAACGATGTCAAAACCACCGGCCAAGTTTAATCCTTTTTCGTACAAAAAGCACTGTACGCGTGATTGCGATCCCACGACACCGATTGGTAAATCGCGATGATTACAAACCCCCTAGCTTGTGCGAGCGAACTTAGGCCGTGCTATCATGTTAGAGGTTGAAAGAGAAACACTCCTGTGCCTTAGGCGGAATTATTCAATTGCGTTTCTTAGTAGTTCATGACATCGTCACGAGTAACGAGTTCACCACCATGAGACCATTGCTTCTACTCCTCATCCTTTGTGCTACCAACCTCTCCAGCGCACAGGAGAAATCAGGTGTACAGCCACCATCGGCGACGACCAAATCCGAACCGAAACGAATCAGTTTGTGGGATGGCCACGCCCCTCTCGGCGACGGAACTACTGAAGATGCTGATGCATGGATTACGATACATCAACCTATCTCGAATGGAAACGGCATGGCCATCGTGATTTGCCCCGGGGGAGGCTATGGTGGGCTGGTCGTGGGACCTGAGGGGCATGGGATCGCCGAATGGCTCAACCAACACGGGATCGCTGGTGTCGTCCTTGAATACCGACTGCCTGCGGGGAGACATGCAGTTCCATTGCTCGATGCACAAGGGGCCCTCCGTACAGTTCGTGCCCATGCCAAGGAATGGAATATCGACCCTGCCAAGGTTGGAATTATGGGATTCTCCGCCGGAGGACATCTCGCGTCGACTGCCTTAACCCACTTCGATCGCGGCCATGCCAGGGCAACCACGGCCTTAGGTCGGATGAGCTGCCGTCCCGATTTTGCGATTCTTGTCTATCCGGTTGTAACCTTTGGCGAAAAAACACACTCAGGATCCAAGCACAACCTTTTAGGAAAAGATCCATCGCCGGAATTAGTTCAGTACTACTCCAACGAATTGCAAGTCACCCAAGATACACCACCTACCTTTTTAGCCCATGCCATCGATGACGCACCGGTACCACCAGACAACAGCCGAGCTTTATACGCTGCGCTTGAAGCAAAAGGTGTACCAGCGAAATACTTGGAGCTTCCCTCGGGAGGACATGGACTTAATGGGTACAAAGGCCCGATGTGGGATGCTTGGCAAGAGCAGTCACTGTCTTGGTTAAAGCTATTGAAATAGCCT
>VGZN01000279.1 GCA_016872635.1 Planctomycetota bacterium
GGTCGCGGCGGCGGAAGGGGTGCTGGCGTGCAGCGTTGCTAGGGAGCCTGAATGCCCAGAGAGCATCGACTGCACCAATTCTAGGGCTTCGCCACGGCGGACTTCACCGATCAGAATTCGGTCGGGACGCATCCTCAAGGAGTTGACGAAGAGTTCTCGTACGGAAAAAACGGGTAAATCGGGATCTTGGTCGGTCCGGGTCTCCAAGTAAATCGTGTGGGGCTGAGTTAACTGCAGTTCGCTACTCTCCTCGATGACAATAATTCGCTCCGCAGGTGAGATAAATGCGGAGAGGGCATTGAGAACTGTTGTTTTGCCTGTGCCGGTCCCACCGGCGACGATGATGTTTTTATGCGATGCGATCCCCTCGACGAGAAATCGTTTTCCCTCCTCATCGATGGAACCAGAATCCACCAACTCATCCAACGAAAACCCCGCTTTCTTGAATTTGCGAATGGTCAAGCAAATACCGACCCGCGAAACAGGGGGAAGGATCACGTGAACCCGCGAACCGTCGGGTAGCCGAGCATCCATCGAGAGGAAACCATCCCCGAGGGGGCGGTCGACGAACTCCGCAATGTTGAGGACTGCTGCCATCAACATCCGTTCGTCAGGAAAAAAGCAATCGGTCGACTCGATACGTCCTTTCCTTTCAAAGTAGATCCGATCGGGGCCGTTGACCATGACCTCGGTGACATCCGGATCCTGAAGGAGGTGCTGGATAGGGCCCAAAAAGGTCCTGAGACTCAAGTCGTACAGGTGTTGATGGTCCATCGACAGGGGAACTCCGAAAATGGCGGACAAGGGCTTTTGTGGTCGTTTGAAAGGGGGGACTCCGGATTTGGGATGCGGAAACGAGGGGCCGATCGGAAGTTGCAGTAGCGGCATTTTCCGCTTGAGTTGCGACGAGCGACAAGCGAATGGGGGAGCCGTAAAAATTCGGGTTAGCCCCAGAATGGCTACCGTGACCCTAGTTCAAGAGACGGGATCAAAAACCGACTTCCGATCGTGGGCATGAATCCGCATCTACGCTAAGTCAGGTTTAGTCCATCAATCGTTATGTCCAGATTTCAGGTGAAAAAGATGATGACCTCGGACACCCAAACCATGGAAATCCCAACCAATTTCTTGGAACTCATCGAGAGCTATAACCATTACAAGCGACTTGGGTTCAACACCAACCAGGTGGAACTCGACGCTATTCATGCTGCTTGGAGCCTTAAATGCGTGGCATTCGAGCAAGCGCGCGTCGACAATCTGATCACAGCCGAGGAGTGCCAGCGAGGGCTTCTATTGATCGAGGCAGCCTACAAAACGTTGGTCGATGAAAGTGCTCGGCGAAAATACGATAAGGAATTGTTTCGAGCCCAAAAGAAGAGCCAGGGAGTGGTGGCCAAGCCAGCCGAAGCATTTGCGGCCAGGTATCTTACAGAATCGTTGCTCGCGTCGGGGCGACGCGCCAAACTTTGGGTGGCCATCGATCAACGCCTGAATCGAAAAGTGCTCATCAAGGAATTGCACCCTTCCCTGGTTCGAACCGAGGATCAAGTCAAGCAGTTCCGGGAAGAATGCAGCTTTTATGCAGCCAGTAACGCGACACACTTGGTTAAGGTATTGGACTACGACGAGCAGTCCTTCCGGGTGGTCATGGAGTGGTTACCAAGTCACATGGGTGAGGTCAGTCGCCGGCAATGGGCGGAGCACGATCGAGATTACACGCCCCACGAAATTAGGGAAATCTTGCGGCAATGCTTGAGAGGATTGCAAGTGTTGCATTCGCGAGGATGGGTACACGGTCGTTTGAGTCTGGGGCACTTGCTGCTCGACGATCATGGTAATGTCAAGCTCAGCATCACCCCGGGTCTGCGGGAGAGCTCGATTGCGGCAGTTCCATCGAACGACATCACGCATATTGCTCCAGAGATGCTACGCCCTGATGTTTTTGGTCCGGTCAGTCCCGCGTCGGATCTCTATGTGCTGGGTTTCCTCATCCTGGAGCTCATTACTCGAAACCGAGTGATGGAGTTTATCGATCCAGCAAGTGACGAGCATCGAAGCGAACAAGAGCAGTGGTACCGGTGGCATGCAGCAGCGATGGAATCTCTTCCAACGACCGGGGAGTGGATGCATGGAATGCCGGAGGATATTATCCGTTTCGTTGAGGCATTGACGAACAAACAAGCTGGAAAACGGCCAGTCGATGCGACCGCTGCCTTGCAACTCTTGGAAGAACTCAATCTCGCAGCAAGACCACTGGGCACCGGTCAATTCGATACATCCAACAGTGAATCACCGAATTGGGCCGACCTCAGCGCGGAGCAAATGGGCGCGCCCCCTGCATTGCATGATGCCCAATTTGATGATTCGTCGTTGACCGGTTGGCAGTCGGTTAAAAAAACAACCATGGATTGGCTCGACGCGAATCCCCAGCGCAAATGGATTGTTCTGGGTTGCGCCGCTTCGCTCGCGATTTGTTTTGTCTCATTCGTGATCACCCCAGAAAAGAACCGGGAAAAACCTGAACAGTTGGTACAGGAGAACATCGACGAAGCAGAGCCGTTCGATGTGGTTCGAGCTCCGAGGTTTCCGATTGAGCCAGTTCAGGATTTGGCGGCCAAGTCTCCAGTGAGCGATCGTACGGTTGAAAAACCGGCTAAAGATGAAGGAAAGGTTGTCTCAGATACGAAACTAGGGAGGATCGTTTCCATCGATGTAGATGGTGTTAGAGCCGGTCGCGTGACGGTCGAATCGAAGCAATCGATCGCTGGCAAAGGGAACACCTGGCACCTAGAACCAGGGCATTACACCGCGAACATCGAATACGATCGTAACCAGGTTTTGAAGAGGAATTTTCGCGTACCTGCCGGCGAAGGGCCTTATACGCTCTCGATAGTACTCCCGGATTTTGTGGCGTCAGCACCAACCAGTGTTGAGACGCCCGAACCGATCCAACTACGCCCCTTTCGTACCGATGTACCTTTTGATTTTGTGGGGGTATCTCCGCAGGATTATGAGCGATCGGAACAACAGTCAGCGATCGCCCAAAAACTCATCGATTATTTGGAATATGACTTTGGGGATAAAGCTCGAAAAAGACCGAGTCTAGAAACACGTAAAAGCGAGAATCGTGACCCACGGATTTCTACTTTGTTGGCGTTATGTGCCTATCGAGAGAATAAGCTGCAATTGGCGGCTGCTCTTTGTGAAGAAAGTATCGTTGTGATCGAGAAAAACAGACTTCCGTTTGTTCTTCCGTACCAAATCCTAATCCATATCCACGATTGCCAGCACGAAACCAAGGAGAGCGCCTCGTGGGCTGCTAAGTCGGTGAAGAAGCGTTACGAGCAGTTCAAGGCCGATCCTACTGAAGACAACCGAGGGTTATTGATGGAGCAATTATGGGTGTTCGGAAAGGTTGCAGCGCATGCGGTAGCGAATACAGGTAAATCCGTTGCTGATCAGATCGATCACGTGAATTACCTGGAGATTGTCGAAATCAACAAGAAGTTTCCCGAAAACCCGCTCCTGCAAGGGCAACAGGAATACGCTGCTAGAACGAAGCAATCGCGTCCCGCGTGGATGACGGAAAGCAACCGATCATCGTGGAGTCGAACACGTGGAAACACGTGGGGTACCTACGGAAGTCCTGGCGAAGACACCACAGAATTGCACGCGAAGGGTGTAGTGGATAGTGCAAAATCGGTCCAGTCCCAGTTCGTTGCCGCACCAGGAAGACGATTGGCGAATCAACTACAACGGCGTGCGTTGTCGTTCGATCACAGCCTCTCTTTCCTTGTGGAAAGGATTCGGTCTACGTTGCCACCTCCCAGCAAAGTGAAAATGCTGTCGAAGTCTTGATTCCGGCGTGGATGGCGTCCACACCAGCGTCCGTTTGCTTTTTGCGCGGTAATGCTGTGGTTATCGTTGTGCCGTTTCGGAGCCGCGGGGAGAGTACCCTGCGGCTTTTGCGTTTGCAGGTTTGGGATGTTCAAAAATACGAAGAGGTTCACTTCCGGTTGCTTCCCAAAAATCGCATGCATAGGTGTGACTCCATTATTCCTCATCAACCTCGGCGATTTTGCCCGGTGATGTTGTTCCACAACCACCAAGGAGATTTCAAATGCAATTGCGAAATTCGACGGTACCTGGAAAGCCAGCTCCCCAGCAAAAACCAACTTCCTTGCAAAAACCGAGCGAAGGGGGATCGACTGAGTTGCTTGTTAAGATCGCGATTCCCATCGGATTGGCAGTGCTCGCTGGAGTGTTGAATGCGAGTGCTGTAGCCCGACAAATGCAGACACAGCCATTCTTCGCTTTCAAAGAGGAATTGCCAATAGGCCATATGCTCACGGAATCGGATGTGGTGGAGGTTAATCTCGGCGGTGAACTGAGTCAGATTCCATACATGCGACCTTCGGTAGCATCGAAATCGGAACTCGTCGGCCGGGTGATGAATCGACCTGTAAAGAAGGGGGAGCTAGTGGTTGATTCCCAATTTGGAGGAGTGAGCCTATCGAAGGGGAAAAGTAAAAGCTTCGAGTTGCCTCGCAACGCGAGTCGATCGTTGGCCCGGTCGGTGAGGCCCGGACAGTGGGTCAGTTTTCAGTATGCGATCAAAAGTGACGCGAAGCAGATCTACGAACTGGGACCCTTTGAGGTAGGTCCTGTCGACCCTAGCTATCGCTCCGAGTCGACGGATCCAGCGACCATTCTTAACGTCGAGATCGGACCAGACAGCGATCTGCAGATCCTTAAGCTACTCGAAGTACTGGAGAACGAAAACAAGTATCACAGTTGGTGTATTCCTCATCGCGTCAGGCCGTCTTCAGGAAATAACACTGCTGTGAAATCCGGTTCCTAAGCGTCGGCAAAGCATCTCGTTTTTAACCTCCAGCTAACGATTTGGAAGTCCATCATGTTTCTGCGATATGCGAGCATTTTTGAAAGCCAGCCCAAGGTGGCTCGGGTTGCTGGAAAACGATTCAAAATCGGTTCCGCCGCCACCAATGAAATCGTCATCTCCGGTCCATTTGTGGACCCCGTTGCTGTGGAAATATCCATCAGTGAACGTGGCTGGGAGATTCGAGCGGTAGGAGCGAATGGTTGTGATGTCGATGGCAAGCATTTGCATAGTGGCGAGAGTGCAACCAGCCATCGTCCCCAAAGCTTTACAGTCTTTCCATATTCCTTCCATTTCGATACCCGATTCACTCCAGAAACCGGTGCGCCTGTCGCGGAGGAGTCCACGCTTTCTCAAGAAGTGATCCGACGCACGCATATCGAGTTGCTGGCCCACCTTGATCTGGAAACAGACACATCGCATGAGCCAAAGAGTCTCGATGAACTTTTGAAAATTGAACGACTTATCGAAGCTGTTACCAAGAAGATCGGGGTTATTTCCGGTACCTACCAAGGAACGCAAGTTCATTTGGCGGGCGAGTGCGTGCGTGATGAACTGCTCAACAAAGTGATCGTCGGGGGCAGTACTAACATCGCAATTCGGGGGGAGAAAATCGATTTTTGGATGCAGATGGCGACATCGCTTCCGAACCGCGAAGAGGAGCTGGCAAAAATTGTTGGCTACTTTTACCGCTCTCTTTTCCCTTCGCGAGATATCGATGTGCTCGACAAGATCTCTCGTATTGAAGAAAAATTTTGGGGGCTCTGGAAGGTGCAAGTCGCAAAGATCTTAGAAGATAGTCGCCTTTATCTGACACTCCGGCAAATTAAGAAGCAGGTGAAGGACATCCTGTATGGTTTTGGTCCGCTTGAGGATTTGTTGCGCATGCCCACTGTGACGGAAATCATGGTGAACTCGACGGATGAAATATTTATCGAGAAAGATGGACTGCTACAAAATTCTGGCCGTCAGTTCCTATCTGAGGAAATCACCACAGCCATCATCGAACGCATCGTTGCGACGGTAGGCCGACGGATTGATACGGCACAACCGATGGTGGACGCGCGCCTGCGGGATGGAAGCCGTGTCAATGCGGTGATCCGTCCATTAGCTACGAAAGGACCGAGCCTGACCATTCGCAAGTTCTCAAGGAAAGAGTTTTCGTTGGAGCGATTGGTAAAAGGAAAATCGCTCTCAGAAAGCGCCGCAGAGTTTTTGCGTGCTGCTGTAAAGGCAAAGAAAAGCATTTTGGTCTCAGGTGGAACGGGCAGTGGAAAGACGACGCTTCTCAACTGCCTCGGACTTGAGATCCCCGGGACCGAGCGGATCGTAACGGTCGAGGACACACGTGAGCTCCAATTGCATCATCCGAACGTGGTGAATTTAGAGGCACGTGACAGCAATACGGAGGGTGTCGGCAAAGTCGCCATCGCAGATCTGGTTCGAAACTCCCTCCGCATGCGGCCCAATCGAATTGTTGTGGGCGAGTGCCGAGGAGCCGAGGCATTGGACATGCTCCAAGCGATGAATACTGGTCATGATGGATCGATGACAACCATCCATGCGAACTCTGCTGTTGATGCATTAGGACGATTGGAGGTTTTGGTGCGGGAATCGGGCTTGCCATCCGATGCGATCCGGAAGCAAATTGGTTCGGCATTCGACATCATTGTTCAACTGGCACGAGTACCTACAGGAGAGCGGATGGTTACCGAGATCGCTGAGGTACTAGCTGTAAAGCCCAGTCGGAGTGGTGCACAGCGTCAGTCAGGCCCAGAGCTTCGGCTGAAACCACTTTTCGTTCGTGGCTCGGCGAAGGACGGTTACCAGCTTATCGCCACGGGGATGCTCCCAACGTTTGCCACAGAGTTGGTTCATGCTGGTCATCTCAACCCGAATCTCTTCTTCAAAGACATTTGCCCTAAAACTGAATTACGTACTCGGGAGGTTGCATAATGGATGCCCGAACATTGTTGCTGGTCGTACTCGCTTCGGGTACGGTGTCCGTCGCATCGTTTGCGGCCTGGCACTGGATCTTGCCTTGGGTAGAGTCGGTGTCGCATAAGAACCTGGCCAGCCGCATTTTGCGTTTGAGCCAATTGGGCTTTCGAGAGGAGTCGGTTCGCTTGACGCTGTTCCTT
>VGZN01000280.1 GCA_016872635.1 Planctomycetota bacterium
ACTGTGTAAGAGATTTGATTATGAATGGCGCCATAGATGCCAGCAAAGAGGCATGCAATTAAGAACAAAACGGGAATCAACGCAAGTTTAATCATGTGGGATTCTGAGCGACAGAACGGCAACCATCACCGAGCATCCGCCAATGAGGTCTCTAAAGTCAAAAACGCCCGATCGGATGCTTCGGTGCATGGTTTTGTTCGGGCATCAACCGCCATAGTCACGCATGAATTGTCGGATTTCAGACGCCGATAAACGTATGTCGAGTCTTGGTTGTAGATCGTTTAATCGAGGATTGCAATTCAAATCGAAAGGAAAGTCGCCATGTTCATCTGGCCAACACAACTGAACCGCCTCGAGTTCACCCATTCGTCCATGGTTAGTTAAGTGTCCCATCGCGAAACCAAGGTATATCGGATGCTGCGTGACATGCACTCGGCGGATTTTGATTCTGTGGGTATCATCCCCAACAATCAGTTCTCGAACTCGCTCCCTATCAAAACGGTCGCCACGCTTAATGAGCGTGATCACTGATTCGAATAGAAAATGCGCGCCCTTCGGGTCGAGCGAAAACGCGATCAGCTCTGGGTGCTGTAGTCGAGTCATCAATCCGATTGTGTAGCAAAATGGAATCTGCGCATCGAAAATATTCGCGCAATACCATCCGTGCTCATTTACGATTGATTCGATTTCGTCTTCCATCAAGTCCAAGCCCGAACGACTGCGGTAACGGGGCCGCCGCCAAAAATTATGATTTCAAAACCAGCGTCATCGGCGGCTCCCGTTCACCGCTTTGTTATCCCTAGATTACAGGCCCAAATCAGACTTGTAAGATTCTTCGAGATAGGGGATGAACAGTGGAATCTGGCGGCCATCATCCAGCCACAATGTCCCTTGGGGTTCACCTCCGGGCGTAATTGATAACAAAGTCATCGTGGCGTTTTGTTTTGAAGCCTTGATCACAAATCCATGTTCGAGTCCCTCGTTAGTTTTGTGTGTTACTTCGAGTATTTCCCCCAGTTCAGCCTTCGCCGCATAGGATTCCGACAGTGTCTTTTGAGCAAATTCTAAGGGAGAGAAAACGGCGTTAGGCTCCCGCGCGCAGCCAGAGAATGCGAGAAACAGAGCAATCAACCAAATCGAGTTTAGCAGTTTGTTCGTCATCGTAACTTGTTAAATATTTCTCCATTTGAGACCACCTGACCTTTGGTTTCGACGTGCGGCACAAAACCAAGGAAACCCCCACGCTATTCCAGTTCCTTGAGCAAAACTACTTGTCGATCACCAAATTCCAGGTTCTTGTTAGGAACCTGAATCATTGGGAGAACAGCGGTCGGTAAAGTGCGGTTCCGACCAAGTGACGCATAAAACTTTTCCATCGTCGCAACCGACATAGTTGTCGTTGAATTGAGTACTATCTGCTTGACGACAATTCCACTCAACCACAGATTTGTTCGTGCCGTGTCCAATTTCTTGGCGTCATCGACCGTCAATATCAAAAGATCGATCTTCTCATTCTGCTTTGTTGGGATCCATCCCTGGTCAGAAACCAAATCGAGAGAAGCAACGAGAATGTTGAGTGACTTTGCTTTTATCTGTATTCCAGCTCTCTTGTTGCCAATCATCACCGATTCAATCAACACGCCATCCATTGGGATGCGTTCATTTGTATCGTCGGGGCGCTTGACTAATTCTCCGGCCGAACTGACCAGCATGGGCTCAAACTCGTCGCCAAGGATTAACTCCTGCTTCGGCTGAAATTGTGCAGGCGACTTTTTCGTTTTGCCTGGACAAATTGCGACATCCATTCCCGCTTCATTTTGCACGCGAATCAATCCGCCAGAAACCTGGCGGAATTCAAGTGTTTGAGCAATTGTGTCGCTAGCGGACAACATGGTCGTGAGAGCAACAATCAGGGATAGCGAGTGGATGTAGTTTGCCATGATCCGTAAGTCTTTGAGGTTATGAAGTGGGGTCACTGATGGGATAACGATTCGATTCAGGCAGCCCGAGCGGAAATCATCATCGCGAGTCAAGGCGGCTGATCGAGGGCTTGGCTGCAATCGTTGGTTCTGCGATTCTTTGCGTTAAGTCAGTCGTCAGCAAAGTAGTCTGAGTCAACGCGTTTTATTTCATAAATCTGCGACTTGCTGACGCCAACATTGTAATCGATCATCAATTGCGCAAGTTTCAGGCCATCGATCAACACAACCTTGGGGTCAATCGTAGCAACATATTCGCGGGCCTCTTGGGAGAAGTTGCTGGTTGTTAAGAACACTCCCTTCTTTGCACGACGGCCATGTAATGCCCCAACGAATCGCTGGATTTCAGGGCGTCCTACAGTATTTTCCCATCTTTTCGCCTGAAGGTAAATTACGTCGAGGCCGAGTTGATCTTCATTGATGATGCCGTCAATTCCCTCGTCAGCCGTGGGATTGGTCACAAGACCAGAATCCTCGCGAGACCCACCGTACCCCATCTTCAACATGAGATCGAGAACCAGATGCTCAAAGAACACTGGGGAAAGCGATTTAACGATAGTCAAGATTTCGGTTGCAAGAGAATCGCGAATGGTCTCGTAAGCTGATTGCAATACTTCTTCTGGCGTGGCATCGTCAATCGTGCCTTCGTCCTCATTCGTAGACTGTTTCGTACGAAAGCTATCGAACTCTGGGAACTGCTTGAGAAAATTGATGTCAATGCGATCGGGCGCGGTTGAAAGAACATGCGTGCCACGTTCAGTAATTTTGAAATGCCCTCGCCGTGTTTTTGTTAAAATGCCAGCACGTTCGAGGTAAACCTTTGCCCATGCAACCCGATTGTTGAAGCGTGGCTGCTGTCCGCTGGGGAGTAGCTCCGCACGCTCTTCTTCGGTTAGCGAGAATTGGTCAGCAAGTGGTGACCGGGCGTCGGCAAGGGAATGTTCGACACCGTCGGATGCGAATTTCAATAATGGAAGCATCAGCGACTGGAAGTCAGGGATAGGCATTGTGTTGAATCATTTCCTTCGCAGAACGCCAGCGATAACCGAGTCGCGGCAGTTGATTCTCCATTTCAAAGTCGCCCGGTTCCGCGACTTCGGTTGATCGCTTAGTTATCCGGCAATGTCAGCCCAGAGTTTGAAATTTCCAATCTCCGTCGGTGCCGAGCAAAAAGTAAGCACCCCATTCAGTGTTCATTGTATTGGCGAAGTAGTGCAAGTGAACCTCACTGTTTTCGATTTCTACGTAAGCGAGGCATTCATCGTAAACAGTTTCTGGTTCAGAGATTTGACGACGAGATTCGCAATCCATTGCAACGATATTGTCCAAAACGAATTTCATGTCCGATATCTGTTTCGGCGTGATGTTTCGTCCAGTACAGGGAACACTGATTGAGAACTCCATTGGGCCATTGATTTTGATCGCTGCTTGTTCGCGTTGCTCGTTTAGGCAGTGCACAGGAAGGTTGACTTCATCCGAGGCAGGTACCCAGCCATTGTCGACGAGTTGATAACTTCCCTGTGCGCGAAAGGGAACGAAAAAGACACTGTTTGGAGAAAATTGAGATGAGTAGAAGGCTTGGGGGTTGGAATCAAGACGATAGTCGACCTTCTTTGATTTGCGTCGGAGGAAGTCGAAGATGGACATTGCTCTAAACTCAAGCCGGATAACGCAATGGATCAACGAGCGGCAAAGGAAAGATTATGACCAAACCAAACAGCGTTGATGCCGCTTCGTTGCATCCAACTGTTATGCGTTTTATTGAGCAACCGATCGCCGCACTGGGTGAGGTAAAGATCATTCGCGATTTGGTGCCGGACAATTTTCAAGGATGCAAGATCGTGCAGCATGGCGGAACTTTCCGGCTGCATGAAGATCGCGGAACGTCAACGTCGAGTTTTACCGTCAACGAATCCGATGCGCTTTGGATCATTGATGCTATGGGGCTTGGTGCGTCATTGTCAATTGCTCTGCGTCGAGTGGTGATTTGGCAGTAATACGCCTAACGCCCGCGATCACCGATGTCGCGGCCAAAAAAGTAACCATCAGGAAACGGCCGACCCGCGACTTCGGTGGATCGCATTGTTCGTCGATTTCCGGTAGTCACCCGCCATCGAACAAGTCGTCACGCACAATTCGGATGCCACCGACGGAGTCAATGATTGCGGGATGAAGTTTGATTATTTCAGGTGTGTCCGTGATTGTCAAAAGGTAGTCACAGTCTTTTGCGGTCGCCTCGAAGTATTTTTCGTCGTCCGGATCGTCGCCAGGAATCCAGAGTGGATCTCGATTCTCAACAATATTGCATTCGTCAAATCTATCGCTAATGTCGTTCAAGTAGCTGCCCAAGTAGAAACTGTCTCGCTCTTCAAAGTTGAGTGATAGAGCCAACTCGAGTGAGGATCGTATCGACTCCCGGTCGTGTCCAGCGATTCCGTATCTTCGTGTCTGCGTCGCCATGTTTAATCGGGGTTACTGAGGACTTCTTGATCGACGAACGGCGGCCATCACCCGGCACGCGCGAGAGATGTGCCATTTCAAAAACGCCCGATCGCGTGCTCGGTGTGCATGGCTTTGTTCTGCAGCGATTCAGTCCCACATGAACGCGACCTGTTGCGTTTGGCGCAACGACTTCTTCAGAAGCTCGAACGGATAGTCGGGATCTTCAAAGTCAATTCCTTCGGCCATTCTTCGAACATGGGCAATGTAGTCAGGCGGCAAACCATCGGGACATTCAAGAATGTCTTCGTAGTTTCCAAAATCCTGTTCAATGATGTTTGGGCAAAACGCATAGAGTTCTTGCGCAAATTCGTCGAGATTGTCTGGGAGCGTCTTGAATTGGATAGCAAAACGATCTGGTCCAACCTCGGAAACAACCACCCCGAACTGACTGTCCCACTGTTCTACTGTGGCAACGATCTCGTCGTTCGTTGGTTCGTCTCCGGGCGCGCAAGTCTGGTGCTCACGCAAGACATCAAACTGGCTCAAGATTCTCACCTCTTTGCTGCAGAACGGCAAAATTCACCGAGTGCGAGTAGTTGACTTAACGCAAGTCAAAACGGCTGACCGAGCACTTCGGTGCAATTGTTTGTTCGTCGCTTTCTCAGGCGTTCAGACCTGTCGATCTCTATTTCTGTCAATTGATTGTGATGCTTCTATCATCACCGATTCAGGGTCCTCAAGAAAGCGGGCTGCGCGACTTTTCCTGAAATCCTCGATAATGTTTTCTGCAGATGGAGGGAATACGCATTGCGATTCCATTGCACCGATTTGCCAATAGTTTCCATTCGCGATAGCGACGATTCTCGCGATCAATTGTGCAGGAAACGCGACGGCAGATAGACGGAAGATAATGCTTTCAACATTCTTTCGTTGTACGTCGTGATGCCAAATCCGAAGGTCGGAGTTCCATGTGTCAACGGACGAAACGTACTCCTCGCAAGGCCCCCATGATGTATCGATCGGAAGCAAGGATCGTAGTTCGCGAAGTGAGGATTCCGAAGGCTGGGAATCCCAAACCAGAGTTCGGGATTCGTCGGTCGTCCGTTCATGCATAATGCGAGCAAACTTCCCCGCATCGTCGAACGGCAATAGTTCAATCGTGTAGTGAAAGACTGCCATAGATTATCGACGAACGGCAACCGTCACCGAGCATCCGCCAGTGAGGTCTCTAAAGTTAAAAACGCCCGATCGGATGCTTCGGTGCACGGTTTTGTTATTGCGTATTTGGAGTACCGGACAACAGAACTGGATGGCACAAATCATCTTCAAAGTCTACTTTGCGGTAGTACGGCCAATAGTCCCGGTCACCGGCAGTATTGTTAGGATACTCATATCGTCGAACAAGCCCAAAGGTGATGAAGGCTATAAATCCATTCGGCGAAACCATATGCCGATATTCATAGGGTCTGCCACTCTTCAGAAACATGATCCATCGTGCCGCCGTGCGACGACCCTCGCGAGTCATGCCGTGAGCCATCCCCATTCGATGTTCACGCACATCGCAATAGTATTTCCAAAGTTCGTCGTATATCTTACCAGAAGCCTCGTCCATGTCGCGAAGTAATTCGTCACATGATCGCTCGTACTCCAGGTTGGTCATCCGCCCCGAAAGAAAGTGACGAACAACTTCAGCATACCGTCGGCGTGTGTTCACAGCGTCCCTTTCCTCGAAGCAATAACGGCAGCCATCACCCGGCACGCGCGAGCAAAGCCACCATGTCAAGAACGGCCGATCGCGTGCTCGGCGTGCATGGCATTGTTATGGCGGGCATTATAGCGCCCCGCAAGTCACACCTCAAAGCGTAATGAAGTCAACCCATCTGTGCACATGATTCGCAAACCTCTCGGTATCGGGCGATTGGATTTCAAAGCGACCCGTCGCAATTCGTCAAAGTCAGCGACCGTGTCGGCGATTGGAAGCAGATTCTGATCCAGTGCGGAATCTATGTTGTCGCAGATCGCATGGCGAGCAAAAGCCAGGTGAATTCCAGAGAGTATTTGGTGCCAATGGCGCGCGGGCATCATGTCGCGTGGTTGAGATTCCGGAAAGTTGTCGTATGCCACAATCAACTTCTTATCTTCGCAGCTAAGGAATACGGCATTGGCACCCCGAGCGTATGCGTCCGAGATGAGCGTCAAAAACAGTTTGTAGTCAACGCAGTTCGTGTCAATCCTCTGGCCGCATAAGGGACAGGCGATGAAATCAGAAATCTCGCCGCAATCAGCCACAACATTTGAGGGATTTTCACGCCGAATTTCACGGGCGCGAGTTAGCACAGTTGCAAGTTGACGCGGAGACAGGGTTGAAAGCTCTCGCGCTAGGTCGCCGAATTCTCCCATCCGTTGGTCCAGAACACGCTTTTGTGTACGAAGGGTTTTTGTTTGCCTAGAAGCGAGACTGGCGTCCCGCCATAACGATTGCGTTCACGCGGCGGGCGCGTGTGACTTGGAGTTCAGGACCGGCGCTGCCGCCCGCTCGCGTGCAACGCCTTGTTCGCATCATTTTTGTTTCAGACTCTCCAGGAACTCCGCGGAACCGG
>VGZN01000281.1 GCA_016872635.1 Planctomycetota bacterium
TGCCAGTGCCTCGGACGCAGACGGAACCAACAACACGATCACCTACTCGTTAGATAATACCGCAGGTGGCCGCTTCACGATCAACAGTTCTACGGGTGTAGTGACGGTCGCCGACAGCACTCTGCTGAACTACGAAGCCGCGACCAGTCACACCATCACCGTTCGAGCGACCTCGAGCGACACGAGTTTCTCGACCGCCAACTTCACGATCAGCCTGACCGATGTCGATGAATTCGATGTGGGAGCGGTCTCTGACTCCAATGCTGCCGCGAACAGTGTTGGCGAAAACTCCGCGAACGGCACTTTGGTTGGGGTTACTGCATCAGCTTCAGATGCCGATGGAAGCAATAACACAATTAGTTACTCCTTGGATAATTCGGCAGGCGGTCGATTTGCAGTTAACGGCAGCACTGGCGTTGTGAGTATCGCGGACACTTCCTTAATCAATTTTGAGGCTGCTGCCAGTCACAGTATTACCGTTCGAGCAACCTCATCCGATGGAAGCTTCTCTACCCAATCCTTCACGATTGCGATTACTGACAGCAACGATACGCCGACCGCGAATAGCGACTCAGCCACGGCTGTTGAAGCAGGGGGCGTCAATAATGGAACTGCCGGAACCAGTCCAACGGGTAATGTTCTTGCCAATGATACCGATCCAGACACTGGCGATACCAAAACGGTTTCGGGGGTTGCGGCTGGTAACGTAGGTAGTGCGTCCGGCAATGTGGGTACTACGGTCAACGGTACATACGGTTCGATCAGTATCGCCGCAGATGGTAGCTACACCTACACCGTTGACAACACCAATGCCGCAGTCCAGGCACTGCGTACTTCCGCGAACACACTGACCGATGTTTACACCTACACGATGCGAGATGCAGGCGGATTGACCAGCACAACGCAGGTTTCGATCACCATTCAGGGTGTCAATGACGCTCCATACGACATCACCGGAACTCTTACCGTCAATGAAAATGCTGCCAATGGATCGAATGTTGGTACCGTCGTGGGCCTCGATGTGGATTCCAGCGATACGCGAACCTACTCCCTTACAGATAATGCAGGCGGCAGATTCGCGATCAATAGTTCCACCGGTGTTGTTACCGTTGCCAATGGATCTCTTCTGGATCGTGAAGTCGCTGCCAGCCATAATATCACCGTTCGAGTGACCGATGCGGCAGGCGCAACCTTCGACAAAGTCATGACGGTTTCCATCAACGATGTCGACGAGTTTGATGTTGGTTCGGTAACCGATGCGAATGCGATAACCAACAACGTCACTGAAAACGCGAGCGTTGGAACATTGGTGGGCATCACAGCGCTTGCGAGCGATGCAGATGCGACCAACAACACTATCACTTACTCTCTGCTCAATAATGATGGTGGCCGATTCGCAATCAACTCATCGACCGGCGTGGTTTCCGTCGCTGGAGCTATCAACCGCGAAACAGACGGTGGTTCTCGGTCGATCATTGTACGAGCAGCCTCGAGTGATGGGTCCTTCACCGATCGCGCATTCTCAATCAGTATCACCGATGTCAATGAATTCGCCGTAGGGGCAGTCACGGATTCCGATAACACCACGAACAGCGTTTTAGAAAACGCGACAGTTGGCACATTTGTCGGAATTACCGCTTCGGCTACAGATGCGGATGCAACCAACAACTCCATCACCTACTCGCTCGTGAACGATGACGGCGGACGATTCGCGATTGATGGCGACACAGGTATCGTGACGGTTGCTGGCGATATCGATCGAGAAGTGGACGGCACAACAAGAAGCATCACGGTTCGGGCTACGTCGAGCGATGGATCTTATACTGACCAGGCATTTACCATCGCTATCGAGGACGCCGATGAGTTTGATGTCGGTTCGGTGACCGACGTGAATACCGCTACCAATAGCGTTGCGGAAAACTCTGCCAACGGGACCGTGGTAGGGATCACCGCAAGCGCTAGCGATGCAGATGCGACCAACAACACGATATCCTACTCGCTCATCAACAACGACGGGGGACGATTCGCCATCAGCAGCGCAACAGGTGTTGTAACGGTAGCGGGACCGATCAATCGTGAAACGGATGGTGCTACCCGCTCCATCACGGTTCGAGCTCTTTCCGCCGATGGATCGTTCACTGATCAGGTTTTCACGATCGCAATCAGTGACGTCGACGAATTTGATGTCGGATCCGTCATCGACACCCATGCGACCGCGAACAATGTCAACGAAAACGCGGCAGTAGGAACCCTGGTAGGAATCACTGCGAATGCCAGCGATGCGGATGCAACCAGCAATACGATCACCTATTCGCTCGCGAATAATGATGGCGGTCGATTTGCCATCAACAGTACAACGGGGGTGGTAACGGTTGCAGGAGCAATCAATCGCGAGGCAGATGGCGCAACCCGATCCGTCACGGTTCGAGCTACCTCGAGCGATGGATCGTTCACCGATCAGGTATTCTCGATCGCGATCAACGATGTTGACGAATTCGACGTCGGTTCGGTCACGGATAGCGACGCAACCACCAACAACGTTAACGAAAATGCATCCGCAGGGACTCTGGTAGGAATCACTGCGCTCGCCAGCGATGCTGACGCAACCAACAACGCGATCACCTATTCGTTAGCCAGCAACGATGGCGGTCGATTCGCGATCGACAGTGCGACGGGGGTTGTGACGGTCGCTGGAGCAATCGACCGCGAAGCGGATGGGGCAACACGGTCCATTACGGTACGAGCTACCTCCAGCGATGGATCGTTCACCGATCAGGTATTCTCGATTGCGATTAATGATGTCGACGAATTCGACATCGGAGCTGTGTCCGATACGAACGCGACCAGCAACAGTGTCGACGAGAATTCGGCTGTCGGGACAGTAGTGGGGATCACCGCAGCAGCAAGTGATGCTGACTCGACCAATAACACGATCACTTATAGTCTTGTGAGCAACGATGGCGGCCGATTTGCGATCGATAGCACCACAGGGATTGTAATTGTCGCAGGTACCATCAACCGTGAAGCCGACGGGACAACCCGATCCATCACGGTTCGAGCTACCTCCAGCGACGGATCGTTCACCGATCAAGCATTTTCTATCAGTATCAATGACGTCGACGAATTCGATGTCGGTTCGGTCGCGGACTCGAACGCCACCACCAACGGTGTCACGGAGAATGCCGCAGTCGGAACTTTGGTAGGAATCACCGCCGCTGCCAGCGATGCTGACGCAACAAACAACACGATCACCTATTCGTTGGCCAGCAACGACGGTGGGCGCTTCGCGATCGATAGTACGACGGGTGTTGTTTCCGTGGCTGGAGCGATCAATCGCGAGGCCGATGGGGCAACCCGGACCATTACTGTGAGAGCTACTTCCAGCGATGGATCGTTTACCGATCAGGTTTTCTCGATCGCAATCGGCGATGTCGATGAATTCGACGTTGGTTCCATTACCGATTCCGATAATACGGCTACTGGGGTGAATGAGAACTCTGCGGTTGGCACACTCGTTGGTCTGACCGCGATTGCGACCGACCAGGATTCGACCAACAACACGATTACCTATACCTTAGTCGACAACGATGGTGGCCGTTTCGCAATCAATAGCACGACTGGAGTGGTGTCGGTTGCCGGAGCAATCAACCGCGAAGTCGATGGTTCCGCGCGTTCAATCATCGTTCGTGCCTCGTCGTCGGATGGATCCTTTAGCGATCAGTCGTTTACGATCAACATCGATGATGTGAATGAATTCGCTGTGGGAGCCGTTTCGGACTCCAATGCATCCGTCAACCAAGTTGCTGAAAATTCGGCAGTTGGGACTTTGGTTGGACTAACCGCCTTTGCAACCGATGCTGATGCAACTTCCAACACGATCACCTATACGTTGTTTGACAATGATGGTGGTCGATTTGCGATCAACAGCACTACGGGTGTTGTCTCGGTTGCTGGAGCAATCAATCGTGAAGCAGATGGCGCTAGCCGATCGATCACGGTCCGCGCGACTTCGATCGATGGATCATTCACCGACCAAGTCTTCTCCATCAACATCAACGATATGGATGAATTCGACGTTGGATCGGTTACCGATGTCAATGCTTCCACAAATCAAGTCAATGAAAACTCTGCTGTCGGAACCGTGGTTGGTCTCACCGCATCCGCGAGCGATGTAGATGCTACGACAAATACGATTTCTTATTCCTTGGCCGACAACGATGGTGGGCGATTTGCAATCCATAGTGCGACCGGCATCGTCAGTGTGGCAGGAGCGATTAACCGCGAAGCTGATGGAGCAACGCGAACGATCATCGTTCGCGCAACCTCGGTCGATGGCTCCTACACCTATCAAGCGTTTACGATCGCGATCAATGACCTCGACGAATTCGACACCGGTGCGGTCACCGACTCCAATGCATCGAGCAATAACGTCAACGAAAATGCTGCTGTCGGAACCTTGGTCGGTATCACGGCGTTCGCGACCGATGCAGACTCGACGACTAACACGATGACCTATACGCTCGTCAATAATGACGGCGATCGCTTTGGCATCAACAGCGCGACCGGTGAGGTTTATGTTGCTGGGGCGATTGACAGAGAAGCTGACGGTGCAACTCGTTCGATCACCGTTCGCGCTACCTCGAGCGACGGATCGTTCTCCGAACAGAGTTTCAGTATTTCCCTAAACGATGTCGATGAATTCGACGTTGGACCCGTTACCGATGCCAATGCTACATCCAATAATGTCAATGAAAACGCTGCGGTCGGAACGATCGTCGGTATCACTGCCTCAGCGAGCGATGCTGACTTCAGCAACAATACGATCTCCTATTCGCTCCAAAACGACGATGGTGGTCGCTTCTCCATCGACAGTGCGACCGGTATCGTGCGCGTTGCTGGGACAATCAATCGTGAAATCGACGGATCCTCTCGATCGATCACTGTCCGAGCCACTTCGAGCGATGGCTCTCACACTGATCAAGCCTTCTCGATCCTCATCAACGATGTTGACGAATTTGATGTGGGTTCCGTCTCGGATACGAACGCAACTGCAAACAATGTGAATGAGAATTCGGCTGTCGGAACCTTGGTTGGAATCACTGCCTTTGCTACGGATGCTGACTCAACGACAAATCTGATCACTTACTCACTCGTGAGTGATGACAGCGGTCGCTTTACGATCGATGCCGAGACAGGTGAAGTGTCGGTTGCTGGTGCGATCAATCGAGAAGTTCACGGTGCTACGCGATCGATCACCGTTCGGGCTACCTCGATCGATGGATCGTACACGGATCAAGCATTCACGATTGCTATCAACGACGTAGATGAGTTCGATGTGGGTGCGGTTTCGGATACCAACGCATCTGGGAATAGCGTCAATGAAAATTCGGCTGTCGGAACACTTGTCGGTATTACTGCTCTGGCTAGCGACGCTGATGCAACCAACAACACCATTACCTACTCGCTCCAAAACAACGACAGTGGTCGATTTGCCATCAACAGTACGACTGGGGTGGTAACGGTAGCAGGAGCAATCAATCGCGAAACGGACGGAGCTTCCCGATCGATCACCGTGCGAGCTACTTCCAGCGACGGATCGTTCACCGACCGAGTCTTCACGATCGCTATCGGGGATGTGGATGAATTCGATGTCGGACCAGTTAGCGATACGAACGCAACAAGCAACAGCGTAAGCGAAAACGCAGCGTCTGGAACGTTGGTCGGGATCACGGCTAATGCTTCGGACGCCGATGCAACGACCAATACCATTAGCTATTCGCTACTCGACAATGACGGCGGTCGTTTTGCGATCGACAACGCTACAGGAGTCGTCAGTGTCGCCGGTGCGATCGATCGTGAAAACGACGGTGCAACCCGATCGATCACCGTTCGGGCCACCTCGACCGATGGATCGTACACCGATCAGGTATTCACTATCGACATCAACGATGTCGATGAGTTCGATGTGGGTATAGTTTCCGACAGCAATATTGCGAGCAATAGCGTCAACGAGAATGCGGCGGCTGGAACCGTGGTTGGCATCACCGCATCCGCTTCGGATGCCGATGCTACCAATAACACCATGACCTATTCGTTGGCCAGTGATGACGGCGGTCGATTCACGATCCATAGCACGACCGGAGTGGTTACCGTTGCAGGTGCAATCGATCGCGAGGCGGATGGTGCGACTCGGTCGATCACCGTTCGGGCCACCTCGAGCGATGGATCGTACACCGACCAGATCTTCACCATTGCGATCAACGATGTCGATGAATTCGACGTGGGAACAGTCGTCGATGCGAATGCCACCAGCAATAACGTCAACGAAAATGCTGCCGTTGGAACTATAGTCGGAATCACCGCCAACGCTTCGGATGCCGATGCCACAAACAACACCATCACCTATTCGCTCGCCAATAACGACGGCGGACGATTCGCGATCAACAGCACGACGGGAGTGGTTACGGTAGCCGGTGCAATCAATCGAGAAACCGACGGGACAACCCGTTCGATCACTATACGTGCGACATCCAGCGACGGATCCTTCACCGATCAGGTCTTCAACATCTCCATCAACGACGTGGATGAGTTCGACGTAGGATCGGTGAGCGATACCAACGCGACAGCGAACAGCGTCAGCGAAAACGCTGCCGTCGGTACTTTGGTCGGCATCACCGCGAATGCAACGGATGCGGATGCGACCAATAACACGATCAGCTACTCCTTGACCGACAACGACGGTGGTCGATTCGCGATCAACAGCACGACGGGTGTAGTGAGCGTTGCCGGAGCAATCGATCGCGAAGCGGACGGCGCGACCCGCTCGATCACGGTCCGGGCTACCTCGACTGACGGATCGTTCACCGATCAGGTATTCACCATCGCGATCAACGACGTCGATGAGTTCGACGTGGGAACAGTCGTTGACACCAATGCAACCAGCAACAATGTCAACGAAAACGCTGCTGTTGGAACGGTGGTCGGTATCACCGCCAACGCTTCGGATGCGGACGCGACC
>VGZN01000282.1 GCA_016872635.1 Planctomycetota bacterium
TCCTTCATGTGTTTGATGGAAAACTGCGATTCCCACGGGGCGATCAGTCACGTCCCCGGTTCCACGGGTGCGAGGTTGCCAGAGCAAACCCAAAATTACAACCACCGAGACATGGGTCAAAAAACTGACAAACCAAGCTCGATAATCGTTCCACCCCGAGATTCCGGGCTGAGGTGCCTTGGTCTCGCGTCGTTCCAATAAGTCCGGTTTTATCATGGCCATCGGCTACACTCGCACGGCATATTTCGCCCCCTTACAGTTCGCATTTGCCCCAACGACAATTCACTCAGCAACGACGATCCAACGGAGATCTGATACGATACGATGCGAACCGCCCCAGGTACGTACATATCATACTGGGAGGCCTGGTCCCGGGGTACTCTTTCCCTAAAACCAAACTCGAGTATCGAAGCCTTAAATTGGAAGAAACGTAAAATGGAGACGGGTATGACCACCATGAACCTACGGAAACTTTTTTTGTTCGCGACCATGGTCGGACTCTGGTTGATTGTTGATCCGCAAGCCATTGGAGCTTGGCAACAAGAATCAGCGACGCAAAGTTCGCAAAAACCGAAAGACGGAAAAGAGGAGAAAGAAGAGTCCATCGTTGCAACGGTCAACAAAGTCATCGACGGCGACTCACTCAAAGCAAAATCCAAGGAGGGGAAGGCGTACGAAATCCAAGTTGAAGGGATCGACGCGCCCGAATTGAAACAACCGTATGGCAAGGAAGCGACCGAGGCCCTCAACAAGATGGTTTTGGGCAAGGAAATCAAAGTGGTTTGGACCAAGAAAGACAATTTCGAACGCTTGCTGGCGCAAATCTATGTTGACAAGTCCCACGTCAATCAAGAAATGCTCCGTAACGGGCACGCTTGGCACTTTAAACGCTACAATCAGTCGAAGGTATTAGCAGAGCTTGAGGAGGAGGCGAAAAAGGAAAAGCGAGGACTTTGGGCTACGGTAAACCCTCAAGCACCTTGGGATTTTCGCAAAGAGACCCGCTCTCCGGAAAAACCTGACCGGTAAGGATGAAACCCTGACCGTAAAAACGCCTGACGGTTCCGATGCAGGTTTCGCCTTTCCTCGGGAAACTCGTTCTTTTTGACTAAGGCTCTCTTCTTGGAGGGATGGCGAACGGTAGCAGCCACCCTCCCAGCCTTGTTTGCCGATCCCTAAGCTTCGGGTCAAAAAACGGGGACGATTATGCCGTTAAGGGTTCCGAATGCTCTGCCCAGAGTTCGAATTGCTTACTAAACTAAGCGAACTGCGAGGGGGCGCGAACTCCATGTATCGGAAATAGTCGCTCAAAAATGAAGAGTGGGCGACACCCCTGGTCCGGTTCGCGACGACACGCTCCTGCAACTCGCAGGTTTCGATAGGTTGAGGGGCATCCCGGGCAGTTGAGGAGTTTTCTGTGAGGCAGGCACTGATCAGTGATATCCATGGAAACTTGGAGGCACTCCAAGCGGTCCTTGCCGATATTTCAGGCCAGAGCATCGACCAAGTCGTTTGCTTAGGGGACATCGTGGGTTATGGCCCCAACCCAAATGAGTGCCTCGACATCGTTAGTCGAAAATCTTCACTAACGATTCTGGGGAACCACGACCAAGCCGCATTGATCGATCCGGACGGATTCAACCCGGTTGCACTTCGAGCTATCTACTGGACTCGGGATCAACTCGATACAGGAAGCAACCAAGTCGTGAATCGCCGTTGGGATTTCTTGAGCGAACTACCCAGGATGCACGTCCAAGACAAGTTTCTATTCGTTCACGGGTCTCCTCGCGACGCAACGAATGAGTACGTCTTTCCCGAGACGATCTATGACAAGA
Source organism: Planctomycetota bacterium (assembly GCA_016872635.1). Classification (GTDB taxonomy): domain Bacteria; phylum Planctomycetota; class Planctomycetia; order Pirellulales; family Pirellulaceae; genus JBKCUI01. The sequence goes on from VGZN01000282.1 coordinate 1,836, forward strand.
ACAAGATGGAGAGCATGTTTCAGAAAGTGCCCCAATATTGCTTTCAAGGGCACACCCACATGCCGGGAGTTTTTACCCCCGATCTTGAGTTTATTCGTCCTCACCAATGCGACTTTGTTTTTGCGCTCGGCAAAGAGAAACTTATGGTGAATGTGGGAAGCGTGGGTCAACCTCGAGACGAAGACAATCGCGCCTGCTACACGATCATCGACCATACCGAAAAGAAGATTTATTTTCGGCGGGTCCCGTACAATTTCGAAGAAACGATCAAGAAGATCTATGCAGCGGATGAGCTCGACAATATGCTCGGCGATCGGCTTAGGACAGGACGGTAAGACAACGTGCGTACGGCAATCGTAAGCGACATTCACGGGAACCTCGAAGCCCTCGAGGCGGTCCTCTCGGATATCCAAAATCAAAAGTGCGATCGCATTGTCTGCTTGGGAGACGTCATTGGCTACGGCCCTAACCCCTGCGAATGCTTGGACCGCGTCATGAAAATGGATGCATGCGTACTAGGCAATCACGACTATGGTGCCTTGATCGATCCCGAAGGTTTCAGCGCCGCCGCTGAACAGGCTATTTTTTGGACCAGAAAGCAACTCGAGGGAGGAAGCGACAAGGAAGCATCGCGAGACCGACTGGCCTTCTTGTCAAAACTCCCCAGAACGATCTTGGAAGAGAAAGTGCTGTTCGTTCACGGATCGGTCCGCAACCCTGTTAATGAGTACGTTTTTCCTGAGGATATCTACAACCGACGAAAAATGGAGAAGCTCTTCTCCATGATTCAGTACTACAGCTTCCAAGGCCATACGCACGCGCCCGGCATCTTTACGCTTAACATGCAGTTTTTGCGTCCGGAAGAACTCAACTACCGCTATGCGTTGTCCGACGAAAAAACGATGATCAATGTCGGCAGTGTTGGCCAGCCACGCGACGGCGACTGGCGGAGTTGCTATGTGATCATGGAACACGACCAGCTCGAGTTTCGACGTGTGGAATACGATATCGACTCGACAGTGAGTAAGATATTTGCCATTCCTGAACTCGATAATTTCTTGGGAGAACGGCTCCGAGAAGGACGCTAGGCCCCCTGAAATCGCCTTTCCTACTCGCGCGCTCCGGAGAAATCGATGGTTGTCGAAGGGATTCTTACCACCGAATCCGAAGATGGATCAATGCACGTGGCGCCGATCGGTCCACACGTCGATCGCGGTATGGCGTCATGGGTCTTGAAGCCTTTCCAGACCTCAAGAACCTTCGCGAATTTACATCGCCAATCGCGGGCGGTCTTTCATATTGTCGATGATGGACTCCTCATGGTCCAAAGCGTATTAGGCATGTGCAATGCACCGGAATATGCCCCTTCTGCGAGGTTGGAGAATGCCTTCGGCTGGATCCTCCACGATGCATGCCGGGCAATTCCACTCCGTGTTACCGCTTGGGACTTAGAAAACGAACGGGCGGCGGCGACATGCGTGGAGGTCGAACGTATCGACCTCAAACCATTCTGGGGTTGGAACCGAGCCAGCAACAGCTTGCTCGAACTCTCCATCCTCGTCAGCCGAAAACACCTCTTGGACCAGGATAGCTTGCGGCAGCAATTGGAACAGCATCGGACAATCATTCATAAAACTGCTGGAGATCGCGAATTGCTCGGGTTGCAACTCATCGAGAGGGCTCTTTTGCCTTTGAATTCGTAGGAACAACTCCTGAAAAAGACCACCGACGCGTCGACTCGCTCAAACCTATTCGCATTCGGTAGCCGCTCCCCTTTTGCACCGATACCAGGGTGCTTTTTCGCTACGTTGATGCGATTTTGCAACTTGTCTCGTTGAATTTTTTCATCGCTAGCCACGGGTTGGATAATTACGCAACCCTCGCATTTCCAGCGAATTCCCAGGTCGAAATTAAAAAATTTCGCACTTCTCTTTTTCGGCACGCCCCTCGCATCCATTTTCTTTCATGATTCGCCGGAACCCATCGATTCCGGCGGGAATCCAAGGACACACAGCCGAGAGAAAGCAGTCATGCCAAAACGAGCCACCCGCCGCCCTGCCAATCGCAAGTCCCGATCCAACGAATTCGAATACCTTGATGATGACCGAATCCTCACTGACGAATTGACGGGTGGCCTCGTCTACGAAGAAGAAGAAGAGGAGGATGTCGATGCCGACGAAGTTGCCTCGTTCGATGACGTGTCCGACGACGAAGAAGGGGATGACGACCTATTTGGTGACGACGATGATGAAGTGGTTGATGCCACCGAAGATCCTGTACGGATGTATTTAATGCAGATGGGAGAAATCCCATTGCTGACCCGTCAACAAGAAGTCTCCGCTGCCCGCAAGATCGAGCGAACCCGATTTTTCTACCGCAACTGGATGCTGGCGTCCGATTTCATGCTCCAAGGAGCCACCAAACTCCTCGAGCAAGTCCGAGATGGCAAGTTGCGATTGGACCGAACCATCGAAGTGAGCGTGACCAATGCTACCGAGAAAGTCGCTATCATGCGACGCATCGGCCCCAATATCAAAACCATTCGTCATTTGCTCCTGAGAAATCACGGAGATTACTACACTGCGATCAATAAAAACATCGCTCGTGATGAACGGCACGCAGCATGGAAACGATTGGTATGCCGCCGAAACAAAGCGGTTCGATTGATCGAGGAAATGAACCTTCGCACGAATCGACTTGAACCGATCTTCGCGAAGCTGACGATCATCCAAAGCCAAATGGCAACCTTGAAGAGTCGGATTGCTGAAGCACAAATGAATGGTTATGCAGACGGCACGACCATTGAAAAGATGCTCAAAGAACTCCGCTATCTGATGCGAATCACCTACGAAACGCCAGCAACCTTGGCACGGCGAATCGACCGAGTACATACCTACCGACTTCAATACGATGCGGCAAAACGAGATCTTTCCGCAGGAAACTTGCGATTGGTCGTCTCTATCGCCAAAAAGTACCGCAACCGCGGCCTGAGCTTCCTGGACCTCATCCAAGAAGGCAACACGGGGCTGATGCGAGCCGTTGATAAATTCGAATACGAACGAGGATTCAAGTTTTCGACCTATGCAACTTGGTGGATCCGCCAAGCGATCACCCGAGCTATCGCAGATCAAAGCCGCACCATCCGTGTCCCTGTGCATATGATCGACACCATGAGCAAGGTTCGCCAAGTCACTCGCGACTTGATCCAAGAACTCGGCCGCGAACCTTCGGTCGAAGAAACCGCACAACGCGCTGGATTGTCCCTCGACGATGCTCGAGTCGTGATCAAGATGGCACGCCAACCCCTCTCGCTCGACCAACCCGTCGGCGATCATGACGACAGCTTTTTCGGTGAGTTCCTCGAAGACTACCGAGATCACGATCCTCTCTATGAGACCAATCAGCAAACACTGAAGCATCAGATCCAAGAAGCTATGCAAACGCTCAACTACCGCGAACGAGAGATCCTCAAGCTTCGTTACGGTTTGGCAGACGGCTACGCTTACACACTCGAAGAGGTTGGAAAGATTTTCCAAGTAACCCGAGAACGCGTCCGCCAAATCGAAAGCAAAGCGGTCAAGAAACTGCAGCATCCACAACGAAGCAAGTCGCTGATGAGCTTCGTCGATGGAGTAGAAATGCCGAACTTCCCAGAAACCGCGGGCTCCGGTGATCGTCCCCTGTAATCCGATGCCTTTCAATATCGGCACTCGGTAACCATTATAAAAAAATGAGATGGCAACGCGATGCATCCCCGCGGTGCCGTCTTTCGTCACTCAAGACCATAAGCCCCTGCCGGCGGTATCACTTGACCACCAATCACTCCCAACCCTCGCGTGGGCAGGAATCGAGGCTCCAACGCAAATTGGAACGACGTGTTGTCGCGGCTCATGTCATAGTTGATACCGAGACGTAGCAAGAAAGACTCGCCGATCCGAGTTATCCCCAACGCCTGCCCCCGGTTCCCAGATGCGTTGAAGTCATAACTGGTTCCTCCATAAGCGGCCCATTTGTCGTTCAGCCGATAATTGAACGCTGCAGTGAGAAGATCGGACGTCATGGGACCGTCAAGTGTGGTAAACCCGAGGAACACATCCATTCGACCTGGACGCGATAACGATCCACCAATGGTCGTTGCGTGCAACCCACTCTCAAAGAGATCATAGTATCCATCGCTGAGTAAAGTCACGCGATCACCGATGTGATAGCGAAACGCATAATTAATCCCACCGACGGTTTGGCCGAAGTTATCCCGGTCTGGGTTGTAGAAATAGATGCCATCGACGTCGAACTCCACCACATCTGCGATCCGCTCGCGTCCTGGTACGCCCCGTTTTGTTTGCCATCGTTGATTCAATCCCATTCGACTTTGCATTTGATCTGCAACAATCATCGAACTCGCGGCAGAAACATAGCGCTGCATCCCTTGTCGAGCAGCGTAGTTATTGGACTCAAATTGCGCTGGAAGCGTCCCCCCAAACGTATTGATGATCAATCGTCTTCGGAAATGCTCCTGCGAATTATCATCGATAGGATCGTACAGAGGGAGTTGATCCAGGCTCTTCGAGGAGTCGGCGTACCACGTGTCCGCCTCGATCGATACCTTATGTGCTAATCCATTCAAATTCAGCAGCGAACTTTGAACATCGGGAAAGACGTTCCAAAATGGTGTCGAAGACCTGACTCCCGCTTGTCCTGTCAATCGACCTAGAGAATCCCCATTTAGGTCTTCCCCCCAATAGGCCGCTTCCCCTGCAATGTATGGAGTCAACTTTGAATATTTCAAATCGAAGGGCATTGCGAGTTCCTGTCGGGTAATCGCTTGAATCCCCGACGACGGCACTTCCCACGGTTGATAAACCCACTTTGCAGCGTCCTCAGGCGCAGTCGGAAAGGACGCCTTCTGGAGTTTGGCGTACCCAACCTGTGAGTGCGAATACCACGTCATCACATTCGCGATGTCTTTACCCAACCAGTAGTGATCAGCGCGTGGAAGCCATTCCGTTTCGGTGAAGAAGGCGTTCGTTCGGATCGCCCCCCAAAAATCTAACATCTGCTGCTCAGCGAAATAATGGCGATATCGCAGCGCCGTCGCGCGATCTTTCCATGTGTCCCATTCGTTCTCGAAATACTGCTCTAAGAAGTTACGGTCAGTGATGTATCCAACTTCTGCCCATAACT
>VGZN01000283.1 GCA_016872635.1 Planctomycetota bacterium
TCATTGCTCAATGCGAGTCAACCATACAGAACGCTGGGGCAACCCGGCGTTTTTCCTTTCTGGGCGCCGCAAAGGCGATGGTCATCTTGGGTTTGTTGTGCAACGAACAAGGTGTTTAGACTAAGCGCATTAGACGGTTTTAATTAAGCTGATAGCACTCCAACTCGCGCGAAGTCGCGAGATAAATTCGCGCAAAGATATTCGCTTCCTCGGATGGGAAGGCTTTTCGCGACGCACAGGATTCGGGGGGACTCTCCGAGGCGAACCGAGATAGTTTCCGGTGCGGATCGTTGGAGATTCGATAGAGAAATTAGATCATGGGTCGACAGACATCGAGTAACGAACTTCCAGGGCTGATCCGCGAGCGGATCCATGTGCTCGATGGGGCCATGGGGACAATGATACAGCGATTGGAACTGAATGAGGCTGCGGTGCGCGGAGAGCGATTCGCAGGGCATCATAAGGATCTAGTGCGTTTCAGCGATCTACTCTGCTTGACTCGCCCTGACGACATCACCGATATCCATTACGCGTACCTTCAAGCTGGCGCGGATATCGTTGAGACCAACTCGTTTGGTGCGTCCCCGATCGGTATGGCGGAGATGGAACTGCCCACAGAGTTGGTTCGGGAATTGAACTTCGCTGCTGTGGATTGTGCCCGCAAGGCCATCGACCGTATTTTGCGAGAGGATCCATCACGGCCCCGTTATGTTGCGGGTAGTATTGGTCCGACGACCAAGCAATTGGCGATCAGTACCAAGGTCGAGGATGCCGCGAATCGCGATGTCGATTTCATGGAAATGGTGGAGAGCTATAAAGTTCAGATCGCCCATTTATTAGAAGCCGGCGTTGATATTCTGCTCCCGGAAACGGCGATCGATACGTTGAACCTGAAGTCATGCCTCTTCGCGATCAGCGAATACTTCCGCGAATCAGGACGCCAAGTCCCCGTGATGGTGAGTGCCACGTTTGATAAAGGTGGACGTACGTTTGTAAGCGGTCAGACGGTCGAGGCGTTTTGGAATGCGGTCAGTCATTTTCCGATGCTCAGTGTGGGGATGAACTGCGCGATGGGGCCCGATATCATGCGCCCGCACATCGAGGAGTTAGCAAGGGTTTCGAGCGCGGGGATTTCCTGTCACCCCAATGCGGGATTGCCCAACGCATTTGGTCAGTACGACTTAACCCCATCTAAGATGGCAGACTACATCGAAGATTTCGCTTCGAGCGGGTGGTTGAATATTGTCGGTGGATGTTGCGGGTCCAATCCCGATCACATTCGAGCCATCTCTGAGCGAGTTTCGAAGATCAAGCCTCGGTTAGATCCAGAGCCAATTGTATGGACTCGATTGAGCGGTCAAGAAGCGACAACTCTGAGGCCGGACACGCAGTTCACGATGGTGGGTGAACGCACGAACGTGACAGGTTCGCGAGCCTTCGCGAATTTGATTCGGAACGACAAGTACGAAGAGGCTGTGGAGGTCGCGCGACAGCAAGTTCAAAACGGTGCTACGATCATCGATATCAACATGGATGACGCGTTGCTCGATGGTGCGGCGGCAATGACTCGTTTTCTTCGATTGCTCGCCGGCGATTCCGTTGCTGCTTCTGTGCCTGTGATGATCGATTCTTCCAAGTGGGAAGTATTGGAAGCCGGATTGCAGAACGTGCAAGGCAAGGCGATCGTCAACAGTATTAGCCTCAAGGATGGCGAGGAGGAGTTTCTGCGTCGTGCTCGGTTAGTGCGTCAGTACGGCGCTGCCGTTGTAGTGATGGCGTTTGATGAGAACGGGCAAGCCACCGAGACCTCGGAGAAGGCGAGGATCTGCAAACGAGCCTACGATTTGCTCGTCGACAAGATCCATTTTCAGCCCCAAGATATCATCTTCGATCCCAATATTTTGACGGTAGCGACGGGGATCGAGGAGCACGACAACTATGCGGTGAATTTCATCGGAGCGTGTCGACTGATCAAGAGGCAATGTCCAAATTCACGCATCTCCGGTGGGGTCAGCAATATCAGCTTTTCGTTCCGAGGCAATGATGTCGTGCGCGAAGCGATGCACTCCGCGTTCCTATACCACGCGATCCAAGCGGGGATGGATATGGGGATCGTAAACGCGGGACAATTGGCTGTTTACGAGGATATTCCCAAAGATCTTCTGGAGCATGTCGAGGATGTGCTTCTCAATAGAAGGTCCGACGCAACCGAGCGATTGCTCGTGCTAGCGGAATCGTACAAAGGCGCCGGCACCAAAAAATCGGTAGGTGAGAACCTCGAGTGGCGAGACAAGCCCGTTCATGAGCGATTGAAGCATGCGTTGATTCATGGGATCGACAAGTTCATCGAGGTCGATACCGAGGAGGCAAGGCAATCCTGCTCACGGTGCTTGGAAGTGATCGAGGGCCCGCTTATGTCAGGCATGAGCGTTGTCGGAGATTTGTTCGGTGCCGGGAAAATGTTCTTGCCGCAGGTGGTTAAAAGCGCCCGAGTGATGAAGAAGTCGGTTGGCTATTTGCAACCGTTTATGGAAAAGGAAAAGCAGGATGCTGGTTTGGAAGGCCAAGCGTTTCGCGGCAAGGTCTTGATGGCGACTGTGAAAGGGGATGTGCATGACATCGGAAAAAACATCGTCGGTGTGGTGCTTGGTTGCAACAACTACCAAGTGATCGATATGGGTGTGATGTGCTCGTGCGAGAAAATTCTAGAGGAAGCAGTCAAGCATGGTGTTGAGGTGATCGGCTTGTCTGGATTGATCACCCCCAGTCTCGATGAGATGACCCATGTGGCTCGGGAGATGCAGCGCACCGGAATGAAGATTCCATTGCTGATCGGAGGAGCTACGACTTCGGCAAAGCACACTGCCGTGAAAATTGCCCCGTATTACCAAGAGCCAGTGATTCATGTGCTCGATGCATCCCGTTGCGTTGGAGTGGTGGAGTCCCTTTGCAATCAGGAATCCAAACCCGCGTATGTGGAAAACAACCGCAAGTTGCAGGACGAATTGAGGGCGAGTTACGAGGCGAGGCAGATCAAGTTAGTGCCTTACGCGGAAGCTTTGTCCAAGCGGTTTGCAACCGACTGGAGCACGGTTCGGATCGATAAGCCATCCTTCATTGGGTCACGCGTGATCAAAAATTACTCCCTCGAGAAAATCGCCAAGTACATCGATTGGTCTCCGTTCTTTATGGCGTGGGAGTTGCATGGAAAGTATCCAAAGATTTTGCAAGACGAAGTCGTGGGTACGGAGGCGAAAAAACTATTCGACGATGCGAACAAGATGCTGTTCGATTGCATCACCCAAGGCCGCTTGGTAGCGAATGCGATCTACGGTTTTTGGCCTGCAGCATCCGATGGGGATGATGTGGTGCTGTATACCGATGAATCGCGAAGTACCGAGTTTCGCAGGTTCCATTTCCTGCGGCAGCAATGGGAACGAAAGGGGCAATCCGACTTCAGGTCCTTGGCCGATTACATCGCCCCAATCGATTCAGGGCGGCAAGATTATATGGGGGCGTTTGTTGTCACGGCTGGGCAAGGCGCCGATGAAATCGCGAAAGAGTTTGAAGAGAAGCACGACGATTATTCGTCGATCATGGTAAAAGCGATCGCAGATCGGTTGGCGGAAGCGTTTGCCGAATTGATGCACGAACAAGCTCGGTTGGATTGGGGGTACGGTATCGAAGAGCAATTGACCAACGAGCAATTGATCGAGGAAGAGTACCGCGGCATTCGCCCGGCGCCTGGTTACCCTGCGTGCCCAGACCATACCGAAAAGAAAATACTTTTTGAGATGCTGGATGTCGAGAATGCCATCGGTGTCAAATTGACCGAGTCGTGCGCCATGTGGCCTGCGGCGAGCGTTAGCGGTTTCTACTTCGGTCATCCCGAGTCGCGGTATTTTGCGGTGGACCGAATCACTAAAGACCAAGTCGAAGCGTATGCGACTCGCAAAGGGATGAGTATTCGTGATATAGAACGTTGGCTCTCACCCAATTTGGGCTATGAGCCTTAGGCATCCATTGAGGAGATCATGGAGACTGCACTCGCGATTGCGTTTCTGCTGTTCATCGCCGCGTTGGTGGTGTTTGTGATCGATCTGATGATTCCGACCGGTGGGATCCTGATCGCAGTCACCGGACTGCTGGGCTTTGGAGCTGTCGTGTTCGCGTTTCGGCATAGTCCCGTTAGCGGCTATTGGATGCTGATCGTAACCTTAGCGTGCATTCCTGTGATGATGTTTGTGCTCCTATATGTTTGGCCACATACCCCTGTCGGGAAACGGATGATCACCAAACCGGATTCACCGGGGGAATTCGTCTGGTCAGACGCAGCAGCCGTGGGTGATCCGACGTTGCTCATCGGAGCGATGGGAAAAACCGAGACCGAGTTTCTGCCGCATGGAATGGTCCGGATCGCCGAGAATAGTTACGAGGCCGTCAGTGATTCCGGCCCCATCGATCCAGGCGTGTTGGTCAAAGTGACACGGTTGGACGTAGGCCGATTGGTGGTAACACCCGTCCGAACGCGCAGCGGAGAGGACGTTCCGATGTCATCCGGCTCAGGACTTGATCGACCGATCAGTGAGCTCAATCTCGACTCGATTGAGTGAGCTAGTTACTTCTCAGATTCGAAACCAGACTTGGCGAGTTCCTCGTAGCCTGGTTTGAGCGGACGCACATCGTAACCGTACTTCTTCAAAATTTTCGCGGCACGGAGTGATCGGTATCCAACCGCACAATACGTGTAGACAATCTTGTCCTTGGCAACTTTTTCTCGGACCTGATCTTCCTTGATTTTGTCCTGGAGATCACGCCACGGAAGAAGGGTTGCTCCCTTGATGTGCCCTGAATTCCACTCGATGAGATCGCGCACATCGACAAGGACCGCTTTTTTCGCATCGATATTTTGCTTGACCGTTTCCAGCGAGTCTTTGGTGTGCTCTTTGGGCTCGTCATTTCGATCGTCCGCCATCGAAAACGAGAGAGCCATGAAGCAGAGGATCAGAGCCTTTGGGATCAAAACGGACTGTGGGAGCAGGGGGCAGCGCATCATCGCAATAAGTTCCTAAATGCGAAATCCAGTCGACGTAAATCAAGCATCGGACCTGACCATCGGTGCTGGACCAATGGCAATATCCCTCACGGAAAAACCTGATTCGAAAGAAGTATCGGTGGTCGATTTTTTCCGACTGACGACGGAGCCTAGCGAGCGTACTGGCTATTAGATTGCATCAGTTCTCTCTCGAATCGCTAGTCAGTTATATGCATCTCAGTTCAGGATTGTCAACGACACTGTGATTGATCGATACCGAGTTCGATGATTTGACTGACGGGCTAGCTCTGTAAGTGTACGTCACGAATGGGCGCGGAGATGTCGCTTGGGAATGCGTGGTGGATTTTGTGCCTTGGCTCGTGCAATCGTTATATCTGCTACGAGGGAATCTGTGGGTTATCGGAGTTGTTAGGAATAGTTGGTTGAACGCAATGAATTTCGATGGGGTGGCCGATGAAAGACGGAGAGGTAAAGCATGCGGGTCGAAGGGAGTCGTCCGCAGTATTGGAATGAGGGCGTCTAAGCGATCTGGTGCAGAAAAGGAGTTCGCCCATGAGATCCTTCTTTTGGTTGGTGTTGGTAGGGGTATTTATTGGTGCGGATTTCGGGTGCGCCCCCCGGGTGCGGGTCAAATCGAACCCCGGACCACATGATCCAGGAATCAGGTACTACAGGCCGAAGCCTTATCTGCTGATTTCAAACATTGCAGAGGGGGTTCCCAACGAGAATGGCAAGCCGGGACGAGCGGTATTGGATGATCGGTATGTCGATATTCAGTTACAGTATTTGCCGGATTTCGAAGAGGAATACGCCATCGACGTGCGGACTGGATTTGGCGTCGCGGATGTCTCCATCACCCTTGAGGACGGGTGGAATTTAACCTCAATCAACCAAAAGCTCGATTCTAAGACCGATGAAAATTTGAAAGCAGCAGCCGAATTGATGGGGAGTTTCGCAAGTGCTGCAGGAGCGGGTTCGCGAGTTTCGGATCCTGGAAAGGCGGCAACACCCGCGTTTCGAGTCAAGGCCACCAATGTTCCCTTGGGATATTACGAATCGGTGGTCGGACGAGACAGTTGTGGTCGCAAACGGCTCTATGGATTTAGGTACGTAGGATTTATTCCTTACCAATCATGCCCGACATCCATGAGTGGTAGCGAATGCGGCAACTGCCAAACCACGGAGATCTATGGTTTGGTTTTTGAAAACAATGTGATGGTCTTCCGGCCGCTGCAACGCGTTGAAAGCTTGGTCGATTCCTCGGACATCGTCGAGCGAGTTGCTTCGCCAGAAGCGACTACCGGAATGGCTCGCTGATTCATGGTTCATTGCATGCAGAGTGCAGCATCTGGAATGAGCAAGTCGATCTCGGAATGTAGAGACCGGCAGTTCTGGGATCGGCAATGAGAGTTGTTAACGTGGGCCGATCGCCTGCGTTGGCGAGGATCGACTCAGCGATTTTGGGGGAGCGATAAGCAGGCTTGTTGCAATTGCTTGTCGGCTTGCGCGAGCAGCGTATCGACCCTGGAGTCCAGGCTTTCGCGAGGCAGGGCGTGTGGGAGCGTCGCGTTCGGGAACGAAACAGGGGAGGTAACGGACTGGGGGGACTGGGGATTGGGGTGTGGGAAGTGCGATTGCATGCTGGTAGCGCAAAACTCGGCGTTGCACGCGTGGCAGCGGACCAGCTTGCCGTGGAGTTCAATAGGAACATGCAGCTTTCTGCCGCAAGTGGGGCATGATCCGACAAAGCGAATGGATCCTGTCATCGGTTTTGCTTCCCTGTTTGCCAGAAAATCCTGATTGCTCAAAAGTTCCCGAAAGTGGCGCCGTGGACGCTGTCACCATCAAGGGACTTGATTATTGCGGCGTATTCTTCCTCTGTCAATCCCTTAGTGTTGTTTTCATCGCCAGTGATTTTTTGGGGGTGGA
>VGZN01000284.1 GCA_016872635.1 Planctomycetota bacterium
TCGTTATGGATTCCTCCAGATACCCCGCAAGTCCGAGGAATCATCGTGCACCAGCATGGATGCGGTGAAGGTTCGTGCCGATCCGGTTTGACGGGTGCATATGATTTGCATTGGCAAGCCCTTGCGAGCAAGCATCAATGTGCATTGCTGTCCCCCGCGTACGAACAGCCGGAGAAAGCGGATTGCCAAATGTGGTGCGATCCGAGGAACGGTTCGGACGAGGCATTCCAAAAATGCTTAGTGGAGTTTGCAAAAATTACGGGACACGCGGAATTACCGAAGGTGCCGTGGGCGCTATGGGGACATAGTGGCGGTGGGCATTGGGCGGGGGGCATGGTCATGCTCCATCCCGATCGAGTTGTCGCTGCGTGGCTGCGTTCGGGAGTACCTCTTGTAACTCCTGAGCCCGACAAACCCGGCATTCGCGTGCATGAACTTCCGAGCATGGCATTGAAGGTACCCATCATGTGCAATTTAGGAACGAAAGAAGGTGTAACCGTAAAGGATGATCGTTTCTCCGGTGTTTGGCCCGCTAACGAAAAGTTCTTCTTGAATTTGCGACGGCGAGGCGGACTGGTGGGAGTGGCCGTAGATCCGCTGACAAGTCACGAATGCGGAAACCAACGCTACCTCGCGATCCCGTGGTTGGATGCCTGCCTTTCCTCGCGTTTACCATTGAGCGTTGGCGAATCGCTTCGTGATATGCCTCGCGATTCTGAGTGGCTCGGGGAACCCACCGGAACCAAAGCTTTTCGCGCCTCCGAATACCAAGGGGACAAGGACGAATCTTGCTGGTTACCAAACGAAGAGCTAGCACGGCAATGGACGCAGTATGTTGTCGATACAGCGATTCTCGATCCAACACCTCCACCAATTCCAACCGATGTTGTCGTATCAGGCAAGATAGTGCTCTGGCGAGCAAATGCAGATCTGCAAAGTGGTTTGTCGCATTTCATCATCGAACGCGATGGTCACGAAATAGGAAAGTGGCCCGAAAAACCAGGGAACCCTTTTGGTAGACCGGTCTTCCAAAACCTGCAATACAGCGATACCCCACCGCAACCCATCGCTGAAATGCGTTTCGCAGATCCAACATCTGAGGGCAACGATCGCTCCGTGTACCGCGTTCGTGCGGTGAATACAGTTGGGCTGGTTTCTGATCCAAGCGCCCATGCAGTCCAAGAAAAGATCCACAAAGAATAAATCCACTGAGAGAGACCGATAACGCATGGCGACGGAAACGGATTGAGCCCGTCTTCGCGTTGGCGGTTCCTTGGCAATCCCTCGGACTCGCGCGAACCCGGGGACTAGATATTTGCTCTAATGGTTGGTGACGGAGCTGCCTGCTCGGAATACATCAAAGGAAAAGATATCTGGGCAAACCCTTCGCTCCGCACCTTTGATTCCATAGAGAATGATCGATGGTGGGTATTGGATGGTTATGTCCAAGGACGAGAGAGTCCCAACACGTTCATTTCGGTCGATTTTGACTGCCGCACAGGTGGCATCTGAACCACGACCGCTCCCGTCCGCTCGCCCCGTCACCGCGAAACACGCGACGGATGACGAGGAATTTGAGGTAACGCTGCTGACTTCTTCATAGCATCGCTTTACAAATAGCGATTGAAGATGTTTTCCAGCATCTCTTGACGTCCGCTTTCGTTTTGAGCGACTTCTCCTTTGGCAGTGATGTATGCATCGAGCGATTCAAAATTCGCCTTGCCCGATTCAATCTCAGCGCCGATGCCTGAATCCCAACTGCGATAACGGTTCTTTACAAAATCACCGATAACGCCGTCCTTTCGGATGTCTGCAGCGATGCGCAAGCCACGTGCAAATGCATCCATTCCGCCGATGTGGGCATGGAACAAGTCGACCGGCTCGAAGCTCTCGCGGCGAACCTTCGCATCGAAATTAACACCACCCGTGGTGAACCCGCCGTATTTTAGAATCATCAGCATGCACTGTGCAGTCAAATAGAAGTCGGTTGGGAACTGGTCGGTGTCCCAACCCAAGAGCAAGTCCCCGGTATTGGCGTCGATCGATCCCAAAGCACCTTGCATCCCCGCATAGTCCAGCTCGTGCATCATCGTATGCCCCGCTAACGTAGCGTGGTTGGTTTCGATATTCAGCTTAAAGTAGGGGAGCAAATCATACGCGCGAAGGAAGTTGATGCATGCAGCAGCATCGCTGTCATACTGGTGCTTGGTCGGCTCCTTGGGCTTGGGCTCGATCAAAAATGGTCCGGTGAAACCGATCTTCTTCGCATAATCAACCGCCATGTGGAGGAACATTCCCAGGTGATCGATCTCTCGCTTCATATCCGTATTCAATAAGCTCATGTAGCCTTCACGGCCGCCCCAGAAAACGTAGTTCTCACCGTCAAGCTCCTTGGTAACATCCAAAGCGTTTTTAACCTGCGAGGCGGAGTAGGCAAAAACATCGGCGTTGCACGACGTGGATGCCCCATGCATGAACCGAGGATTGCTGAACATATTTGCAGTACCCCAAAGCAGTTTAACGCCGGTCTTCTTCTGATGGGCCTTGAGCGACTCCGCAATCTTCTGAAGATTCTTGTGCGACTCTGATATAGTCTTGCCCTCGGGAGCCACATCGCGGTCGTGGAATGCGTAGTATGGAACGCCGAGCTTCTCAAAAATCTCAAAGGCTACTTCAACGCGTCGGAGCGCGTTATCCAAACTGTCGCTTCCATCGTCCCAAGGCCGAACTGCGGTACCTGGCCCAAACGGGTCCGACCCAGCCCCCCGCATCGTGTGCCAATAAACGACACTGAAGCGAAGGTGATCTCGCATGGTGCGTCCCTCGATCACCTCGTCCGGGTTATACCACCGAAACGCCATCGGATTCTTCGACTGGGGGCCTTCGTACTGGATTTTGGAGATGTCAGGAAAGTAACTCATCGAGTCCTCAAGTAACTTCTTTTGAGTGAATGTTGGTGGAGATACCGCGGCCATGTCCGCGAGGAAAAAATTGCCGGGCGCTAGTTTAACGACTCGCCGATTCTAGGGGAGGGTAGCGTTGGGTACCGAGGGCCAGCCTCACCATCCGAGATGATTTCGATCCCGCCCTCCCCTTCGGTTTTTTGCCAAAAACGACACGCTCCGGTAGCGATTTTTACGGTAGTAACGCGCTAGAACCGCAAGGGCCTCATGGGGACTAAAAATATTCGGAAAAGATGGGTGCTGGTTGGGGTACTCGATATTCTCCCCGTAGAATTCCATTACACTAGAGCCTTGGTACACACACACATTCCTCCCCGAAATGACTCGGGGGAATCCACGAGCTCGTTGGGAGAAGGATCTCTCCTATAGGGTTGTGGGGACCTATCCACCACGCGAAAAAAACACGTGTTTAGACGCGGAACATTGTCGGCATGACGCAAATAACAGCGGAACGAGTATTCGAACTCATCGAAAAAAGTCGGCTTGTCGAGGCGGGTACGCTATCAGCCAAGTTCGATGAAATTCGCGCTGCACACGCTGGCGAACTCCCCGAGGATCCGGTGGAACTCTGCAAAGAACTAGAGACAGCCGGGGTGCTCACCCGATGGCAATGCGAGAAAATCCTACAAGGCAAATACAAAGGCTTTTTCCTAGGTAAACACAAACTGCTCGGTCACATCGGGACCGGAGGGATGAGCAGCGTGTACCTGGCGGAGCACACGGTGATGAGGCACCTTCGAGCTATCAAAGTGCTTCCGAAATCCAAGCTTGGCAATACGTCCTACCTCGAGCGATTTCAGCGTGAGGCCAAAGCGATCGCAAGCCTCAACCATCCGAACATTGTCCGTGCGTACGACATCGATAATGAGAAGGACACTCATTACATCGTTATGGAGTACGTCGAAGGTGCCGACCTACAAATCTTAGTGAAAAAGCATGGGCCACTTCCCTATGGGATCGTGGCCGACTACATCGCACAGGCTGCCCGCGGTCTGCAACATGCCCACGAAGTTGGTTTGATTCACCGCGATGTGAAACCAGCGAACTTGCTGATCAACAAAGACGGCTTGATCAAGGTCCTCGACCTGGGATTAGCCCTGTTCCAGAACCAAGGGGACGCGTCGCTAACCATCGAATACAACGACAAAGTCCTGGGTACCGCCGACTACTTAGCCCCTGAACAAGCTCTCAACAGCCATACAGTTGACAATCGCGCTGATATCTATGGCTTGGGATGCACTATGTACTTTCTGTTGACCGGACACCCTCCGTTCCCAGACGGTAGCATCGCCAGCCGAATCGTCAAGCACCAAAACACCATGCCACCGGATATACGTGCGGACCGCCCGGATTGCCCAGGAGAAGTGGATGGTATCTGTGTGAAGATGATGCAGAAAGACCCGAAGTATCGCTATGCGAATTGCTCTCAAGTCGCCAAGGTACTCGAGACATGGCTTGCCAAATACCGCCAAGAACATCCCGAGGTAGCCATTAAACCCGCTAAGGGAATGTCGATTGATGATTTGCTTGAGGAGACCAAGTCCCGCAGCAATGCAATGACAGAAACGGTCAACAATCGAAGCGCGAATACATTGGACGGAAATGCTGAGGTCGGAAGCGGCATTATGAAGTTGTCGGCGTCCGACAGCGGAGTGCTTCGCGCCATCGCAAAATCCGATGGCTCGTCAGTCGACAGCCACATCGATCTCGTTCACGATTCCAATCAGCCCAATGCCAAACGATCCAAGGCCAACGCGATTGCAACTGCGACGGGTGACTCACAAGTAGGTCGCAGTAACGCCTCACCACTCGTGAAGCCGCTTGAAAGCTCGGGCAAGCCCGCAGCGACGCCTTCGACCAAAGCGTCTTCGGTACCATCGCAAACCACCACGACAGCGAAAACCAAACCCGCAGTCCCAACCAACAAATTCAATCAGTTGCTTCTAATCATCGCAGGTTGCACCACGCTGCTCCTGTTCGTTGCGATCTTGATCGCCGTCCTCTCGAACCGATAGACCTCAAGGCACCGGCACCACGATGAGCAGGATGTCGAAGGGACAGGGTTTGACTGCGAAACCGGAGTCCGACGTAGGGCTTGGTTCCGAGTCGCCGTTAATAACGGCCAACACCGTGCTCAAAATCGGTGGCTCCACGCTATTCCAAGGGCCTATTCATGCCCTCTGCCGTTCGGTTCACACTGCCTCGAACGAACGCAACTATATCATCGTTGGTGGTGGAGAAACCGTCGAATCAATGCGACTGCTGCACTCGGTATATCCACAACTCTCGGAACACGAAATGCATTGGCGATGTGTCGACTTGCTCGACGCAACGTGGCAAGTCGCCTGTGAACTAATGCCTAAGTGTAAGCCTCTAGAATCATGGCCTGCAATCCAAGCGAGCCTTAATGCACCTGGTGGCCAAAGCTTTCTCGTTCGAGTTCGAGGTTTTTACGACCGGGGTATCGAACACGACCAAAGCATTGAAGCAAACTGGATTCCAACGGTCGGTTGGCAGACCACCACGGATGCCCTCGCTTGGCTCCTGGCAAAACGCATACGAGCACAACGATTGCGGATTGCGAAGCAATGCCCGTGCGATACGATCCGTACCATCCATGACGCATCGACCCAAGGTATCGTCGATGCCGACATCAGCCGATTGGTGGCGCGCGATCCTGAGGCAGCATCGCTTTGCATCGAATTATTTAGTCTCGAGGAAACTCTATCATGACCCGTTTCGCGTCATTGCATGCATACTTAGTCGTTGCGTTGGTGCTGATCACAACCACTTTTTCGGTTGCGATCCAAGCTTCATCGCGTGCGGAAACAATCTCCCTAGAACAGGCGGGCGAAACCATTGCCGAACCAACCTCGGTTTCAGGTCCAACGCAAGGCGCGGAACGCATCTCACGTATTGTCGCGGCGCAAGACTGGCTCGGCCCCGTCTCAGCGATTGCACTATCTCCATTTTTCGGTTTGGCTTGCTTGTCCGGTATCGCTACATACGGTCCCAGTTTTTTGCGCGAACACAGCTCGTTGCTCGGCATCACGGGCCCGATGAATAATCCCGCACTATTTTGGAGCATGGCGGCGCTCGCCCTAATCACCACTCTCCCTCGCTGGACCAAATTCACGAAACCGATTTCGCTCGCCATTGAGAAGCTTGAAGCGTATTCAGCCGTCATCATTTTGGTGGTGATGCGATTGACGGTCGACTTCTCTGCTGCGTCAGCGGACGTGTCGCTGATTTTACCTAGCAGCGACCTCCAAATTCCATTACACCTAGCCGGCGTGATAACGCTGCCTCTCGACATTCTTCTTGCCTTAGCGATTGCAATCAACATGATCGTGGTAAATACGATCAAACTCTTCGTCGACGTCTTGATTTGGATCACCCCCTTTCCTGCGATCGATATCGTGCTAGATCTGATTGGCAAATCTCTTTGCGCAGCGTTGCTAGGAATTTACGCGTGGAGCCCATGGCTTGCCGTCGTGTTGGACCTGTTGCTTTTCGTCGCCTGCGCGGTGGTTTTTATGCAAGTAACCCGGCGATTAAGGTACTGTCGCGATTTGGTACTGAAGCCGATCCTTAGAAAAGTTTTTGGTGGCGGTAGCGAGTCGCCCACCGGCTCCCCTTTGAATGACCCAACACCCGTATTTTTGGCCAAACCATTCAGGGGATTTCCATCGCTGTCGCGTGCTATTTTAGAGCTGGATGCGGACGCAAAGAGAGGGACACTGGTTCTGCGTGGGTGGGTTTCCACGGTGACGGCAAATGGAACGTTGGATGCATCGATCGACGCATCTGGCATCCTGTCGGACTCGATCACCATGCAAACAGAATCGAACGCCACCGGGCTGGAAAAGGCTGTGCTTCTGATCCCCAAGGGAACGTGGTCATTAAGCCAAAAGGGGCTTGCGCTCTCAAGATAGTCCTGGAATCGTTACCAAAGCGCACGCAGCCCCCATTCGGGAACTGCAAAGTTTCTTCAGA